>DASRSQ010000823.1:0-4561 GCA_035656475.1 Gemmataceae bacterium
GACTTCGAGCAGCATCTCCATGTCGAAGCGCGTGCGCGCCTGCAGACGCTGGGCCTCGAGCAGCTTCCCCTGTTCGCGGAAGGTCATGAGACGCTGGTTCAGTTCTTCCTCGATACCGACAACGGCCGAGCGGATGCGTTCCTCCGGTGTCACGAAGTGCTTCGCCGGGAAGATGTAAAGTTCGTCGCACACCTTGGCGGTCGCGCCGGTGGTTGGATTGATGACGGCAAGGGCGTCGATCTCGTCGCCGAAGAGTTCGATGCGGAAGGCAAATTCCTCGTAGGCGGGCCAGAGTTCGATGACGTCGCCGCGAACGCGAAACCGGCCGCGCTCGAAGGCGGTATCATTGCGTGCGTACTGGATATCGACCAGGCGATAGAGCAGATGATCGCGCTCGATCTGTTCGCCTTTCTTGATGTGGATCATCATGCGCTTGTAATCGGCCGGCGCGCCCAGGCCGTAGATGCACGACACGCTGGCGACGACAATCACGTCCTCCCGGCTCACCAGGGCGCTCGTCGCGGCCAGGCGCAATCGGTCGATGTTCTCGTTGATCGCGGAATCTTTCTCGATGTAGATGTCGCGCTGGGGGATGTAGGCTTCCGGCTGGTAGTAGTCGTAATAGCTGATGAAATAATGGACGGCGTTGTGCGGAAAGAACGACTTGAATTCCTTGTAGAGCTGGGCGGCGAGCGTCTTGTTGTGCGAGAGGACGAGCGTGGGTTTGCCAAGGTTGGCGATGACGTTGGCGGCAGTGAAGGTCTTGCCCGAGCCGGTGACGCCGAGCAGCGTTTGCCGATTTTGTCCGGCGCGAAAGCCGTCGGTCAGCTTTTGAATGGCCGCCGGCTGATCGCCCGCGGGGGGAAACGGGTTTACGAGATCGAAACGAACAGCCATGTGGCCAATCCTGGCGTACCGTGAAGAGGTCGGAGGAGATATACTGTATTATTGTACGGGTGAGGTAAATGGACCGCCATTGATACTGAACTAGAGGGTTCTTTTTAGCTTGACCCCATGGGTGGATGGCATATAAGGGAAGGTTACGCTGGGTGGCTGGGAAACTGTCGGGAATTTCACTATCCGTGGTGCGCATGTGTCGAACGACGAAGCGGAATTTCAAAGATTGATGGAAGCGATGGCGGCGGGATCCGATGACGCGGCGCGCGAGGTGGCGACGAGGTTCGCGCCGCGCGTGCTGATGGAGATCCGCAAGTACCTGGGAGCGCAGATCCGGTCCAAGTTCGATTCGGACGATTTTCTGCAGGACGTGTGGGCGTCGTTCTTTGCCGAGCCGAAGCAAAAACGGGCGTTTGGTTCGCGAGCTCAGTTGATGGCCTTTTTGACACGCATGGCACAAAACAAGGTCATTGATGTGATGCGTCAGCGTACCCGGACGCAGAAGTACAACGTCAATCGGGAAAAGCCGATCGATGACTCCAAGCAATTCGACAAGAGCGCGCTTGCCGGCACGCAGGCGACGCCGAGCCAGATTTTGATGAGCGAAGAAGAGTGGGAAGAGTTTTTGAAGAAGCAACCGGTAGCATATCGCCGGATCTTCATTTTGCTGCGTGAAGGAAAAACGCAGATGGAGATTGCCGAGGAGCTGGATCTGGATCCGCGTACCGTAAGTCGAGCGTTGAGTCGGCTCAACAGGGAGCCGCCGCAATGACGCCCGAGGAAAAAAGGCCCGCAGGCGAGGCGATCCAATCGAATGGGGCTCCGCTAAGCCTGTCGGGGGAAGTGGACCAGGCGTACCTGGAATTCTGTGCGCGGCGCGAGCGTGGCGAGAAAATCGATGCGGACCAATTCTGTGCCGAGCATCCGGCCTTGCGGACTCGTCTGGGGCAATTGCTGAGGGTTCACCTCGGTCTGGAAGCGCATCCTGCGCAGCTCGATGTATTACGCTTTCCCGAGACCGGGGAGATGTTTCGCGATTTTGAGCTGGTACAGCAGCTTGGGCGCGGCGCCTTCGCGCGGGTCTTCTTGGCCCGCGAGGGCAAGATGGGAGACCGACCCGTCGCGGTGAAGGTTTCCTGGAATGCAGGTCCCGAAGCCAAACGCCTGGGCACGCTGGAACACCCCAACATCGTCAAGGCCCACACGATCGACATTGACCAAGCCACGGGGTTGAGCGCCATCGTGATGCCGTACCAGGGCAACACGACGCTGGCCGACGTGATCGGGAAATTGCCCGAACAACCCGCGGAAGCGCGGGCGACTCAGGACATTCTGCGGGAGCGTGCTGGGAAATTAGATCCCCTGCATGCGTTGCCGGCGGCTAAGCCGCTTCCCTATGTGACGCATGCGGATGTCGTACGCGCGATTGGGGCGGGGATCGCCGAGGCGTTGGCGCATCTTCATGCCAAGCGGATCAACCATCGGGACCTGAAGCCTTCGAACGTGCTGCTGACACCGGCGGGGGAGCCGGTACTGCTGGATTTCAATCTGTCGAATAACGCGCATACGACAGCGATTGTCGCCGGCACGATGCCATATATGGCGCCCGAGCAAGTCAAATTCGCGGGCACCCAGACCGAGGTTGGCACGGATCCGCGCTCGGAAGTCTACGCGCTGGGCGTGATGCTGTTCGAACTCGCGACCGGGACCTATCCATTCGGGCCGTTGCCGGAGAACGTTACGGAGCTGCGCGAGCATATGCTGGAACGGCAGCGCTCCACGGTTCCGAATGTCCGCGCGAAGAATCCGACCATCGAGCGCTCGCTGAGCCAGTTGATCGAGCGATGCCTGGCTTACGAACCAAAAGATCGGCCACAGTCGGCGGCGGAAGTTGCGGCAGAGTTGCATCGGCAGCTCAGCCCGCCCCAGCGGCTGCGCCGCTTCCTCGCGCGCCATCCGCGCCTGGTCATCACGGCAATGAGCGTGATGCTTGCGTGTGTCTTCGCAACATTCGCATTCTTTGTCACCCGCCCGCCAGCGAGTGTGCGTCAATATCAGGCCGGAATGCAGCAATATCGCCGCGGCAACTACGATGAGGCGGTGAGCCTGTTCACCGAATCGCTGAAGAACGATCCGGACAATGCGGAGACCTTCTTCGCACGCGGCCAGGCCTTTCAGGCCCTCGGCGCCCGCGACGAGCAGTATTTGCAGCCGGCCTTGAGCGACTTCGTTGAGGCAGAGCGACGAGCGCAGGACGCTCGCTCCAAGGCGGCCATTGGATATTGTGCGAACCTCATGAACAGTGTGCCTACCCGCGCGATCGCAGCCTACGAGAATACCCTCAAAATGGGAGAGGATTCGCCAGCGATTCGCAATAATCTTGGCTGCACCCTAATATCGATCAACAAGTTCGACAAAGCGGAAGAAAATCTGAATCGCGCAATCTCATTGAACCCCAAGATGCAAGCGGCGTATATCAATCGTGGCAAGATCCATGTGCGTCAGGCGTTGATTCAATATCAAAAAGTGCCAGATCCTCGCCGCAATAAGGAACTGGCGAGGCGAATCAAGGCGGGGAGCGACGATTTCACCAAGGCATTTGAGCTGGGAACAGCTAGCGCCGAGCTTTGCTACCATGCCGCTCTCCTGCCTGCAATGGCTGCCAAGGTCGATCCCGCTCAGAAGGATTTGGCTTTCCAGTACCTCTTCCAGGGTATCCGTCTGGGCTTCACGCAAAAGCAAATTGTGCAGGAGCCTCTGTTCAACCCCTTGAAGGCGGACAAGCGCTATCAAGAGCTTCTCAGCAAGGCACCCGTCACCGCCAGCGTGCCGCGTGCCGTTTGCATCGTGAACCCGGTGGTTTGGCCGTGACGTTCCGTCCATCTTTCCTGTGAAACTTCAAAAAAACTGGAAATCGCTGTCTTCTGCTGCGCGCCGATTTCGATTCTTAGGTTGGCGGAAGTAGCGATTCGTCGCCTCACAGCCAAGCGACCTTTCTCGCCCGGCACTCACCGTACGTTGACGCTCGCGATGCGGCCGCCTTGGTACGTTTCCCGATTTTGCGGGAAGTACAGGGCTCGCTCATTGTCCGCCCAGTGATTCCGATTCCGCTTTTCCGAGGAGCCTTTGATGTTCGGTCTGTTTTCCCGCAAACGTCCTCCGCAATTGAAATCGGTGTTGCGCCGTCCACAGCTTCAGGTGGAGGCGCTGGAAGCGCGACTCTGCCCGACCGTGGCGCCGGGCGCGTCTGTCACCTTCGATACGCCGGTGGTCATGCCCAATCATCAGGTGTCGCTCAGCGGCCACGTGAACAGCGCGAATCCTTCCGGTTTCACGGTGAGTTTCAGCGGCTCGGCGTCCGCCAGCACGACAACCGATTCCTCGGGAAACTTCAGCCTCATTACCAGTGACGCGTCGCTTGGCTCGGTCCTGGCCACCGCGGTCAAGGGGAGCCTGAGGGCAACTGCCTCGCAGTCGATCGCCGTGCCGGCGCCGACCATGAGCCTGACCCTCACCTACGCCTCACCAACGACGGTGACGCTTTCCGGCACCGTGAGCGATATCGACGCAGGCTCCGAGAGCGTGTACTTCACCGGCGTCGCCTCCGGTGCCGCGGCCTGTGATGCCAACGGCAACTTCTGTCTGACGACCAGCTACACCAGCC
>DASRSQ010000824.1:0-9014 GCA_035656475.1 Gemmataceae bacterium
CAGCCCACGCCGTTGCCCGACATCGTACGTTGGACGTTATTTGGGATCGAGGCCGGCGTCATCATTTCTTGCATGGCGGCGCTCTACCTCATCGGTTGGCGGCTTGCGGACGAATCGATCGATGACCAAATGATTCCGGAACCACCCAGCACGTCGGGCGCTAAAATCGCCGTGCTGGTGATCGCTCTTGGCGCGGCTGCGTTCCTCGCGGTGCTGTCGGCGACCGTGTTCCTTCCCGGCTTTGCCCAGAGCGTCGGCCTGGGGCCGCGCTCCGTCGAATCCGAGGACGCGGACATTGACGAGCTGCCTCCCGAACCGCCGAGCGCCGGCCTCGTGCCCGGTTACCTGCTTCCCGGCGCGACAAAGGCAGCGCTGGAGCGCGTGAAGCAGTTCCATCGACGAACACTGGTGGAAGCATATGACCTGGCGGGCAGTCGAAATTCCAAATGGGACGAGCATGCCCGCACGGCCATGGAGCTGGCCGCCCGCCGATTCAGTGACTTGACCGACATGGAGTCCGACCGTGCCCCAATTCAGGCAGCCACCCGCAAGGCGCTTGACGCGGGTTGCAACGATGCGCTGATGCTCTATTTCCATTACCGCTTCGCCAGCCCCAACACCGCCGATGAGGAGCTCGAAGCCGGCTTTGTGAAGGCGACAAAAGCGTTGTGTGCAAGTGAGTATCCCTATTTCCGCCGTACTCCTGCCTTCCTGATGGCCGAGAAGCAAAAGCTGAAACGCGCGGGCGATCCGCGCGTCAAGCCGGAGACGCTGAAGCTGGTCAACGATCGTCTGCACTTGATCGTCCTCAGCGCTGGCGAGGACCAACGCTGCGAGGATCTCGAGGGAAGCTGGTTCGAAAACGCGCGGGCAGCTTACACCACCTACACCCAGCTCGGTTACGGGCCGCGACAGTCATGGCGTTTCGTCGATCAGCTGCTTGCGGACGAGCCGAACCTGGAGGCCACGCGGTACCATTTGCGGGGCTGGTGCCATCTGCAATGGGGCATGGAGGAGAAAGGCCGCAGCGAAGCCAGCGACATGACTTCGAGTCAGCAGAAGCTATTCGGCGATTATTTCTCACAAGGACGGACCGCTCTGGAAAAATCGTGGCAAGAGGTCGCACAATCGGAAACGGCAGCCCAGATGCTGTGGGCCGAGATCCAGCAATCGCGCAGCCGGGAGGAGATGGAAAAGTGGTTTGAGCGCACCATGCAACATCGGCCGCGCCTGTCCGCCTGTCGCGCGAAGCTGGATTGGCTGAATCCGAAACGGCACGGTACCGAAGAAGAGGTGCTCGCCTTCGGCCGCGCTTGCCGCGACAGCAAGAACTGGGAGTGCGGGATTCCGCTGGCGGTCGTCCACGCGCATCAGATCGTCGCCGATGCGAAGGGGAGCGAATCGGCTCGCTGGAACTATTTCCGCGATCCCGACGTGGCTGCCGACATCCTTTATGTTTTCGCGAAGTCGCTCGAATGCCATCCGGACAACGTCGAGATGCGCAGCAGATATGCGTATTACTGTTACCGCTGCGGCCATTTCCGCCGGGCCCATCGTCAATTTCAGCTCCTGGGCGACAAACTCTGGTACGATACTTCCACCGAGTTGCTGATCAAGGAGGCGCGCGACCGCGTCGCCAAGCTTGCCGCATAATTGACCCCTGGGCAGCCAATGTCTTGCAGTTGGGCACAATGCAATTGCGAAAACAGGCATTCGCATGCCTGCGACTCGCCGAACGCCCCGCCGACCACGCGATTTCGCCAGTTGGGCCAGCGAATCGTAAAGCGTGCTAGCGATTCATTCTACGCCGACGGCTGCTTGCGTGCGATTGGCATCGCGGCTGTCAATAGTGGATTGCCACTTGGTGCGGCACATTTAGGGACGGCGTTGCCGGCACAATCCGCGAATCTGAGAGAAGCGAATCAATTGAAGACTAATAGTCGGTCTTCGCCAGCTGGGATGCGGCGGCCCACAAAGAGAAAATCGGAAACAGGCACGATGACAAAAGTGATAGGGCCGGATGGAAATGGCCGGCGCCGAGCACTTGCTTGAATGGTTGCTGGCTTTCTATCGTCATCTTCACGTCGGCCAGGTTCATCGAGCGCTCGAGCAGGATGGTCAGATCAATTGGTTTGGGCAGGAGCCAGTAACCGAGATCTGCGATACCGATGGTGAGAGACGAAAGCTCCGGGCCTGCCGGATTGAGTTCGTTGTAGACGACCGCAAAATGGCGGCCGTAGTTGAGCGCGTAGCACACCAGCCAGAAAAACACGCCGCCGATGACGCAGGCCATCGTGCTGCGGAACAGCACCGCGATCAGCACCGTGAACGAGAAGATGGCGGCGAACTGGAAAATCATCAACGGAATGCCAAGCAGATATTCTCCCTGCCAGACACCGGTGCTGAAGCCGAGCGCGAGCCAGGTGCCAACGAAGAAGATAGTGACGTGCAAGGCAATGAAGCAGATGACGCCGAGGTATTTGCCGGTCAGGAACAGCCAGCGTGGCACTGGTTTGGCGAGCAGCACTGACGCGGCGCTCGGTTGCAACGCCTCGGGCACGAACCCCGCCGTCCACACCAGCGCCACCAGAATGCCGAGCGTGCCTCCCACCCAGGAAGCGAAGATGCTGTAGAGGAACAGCACCTCGGGCTCGACATGGCGCGAGAAGCTGTAGCGAAAGACGCCGAACAACAGCGACACATGGCCCGACGTTGAGCCTGGTTTGATCAACTCGCCCGACTTCGGATCGAAGAACTCGTTGTAGTCGCGCTCGGCTCCGCCCTCGATGCTCACGCCCGCGCAGAACAGAATGCACAATCCGCTCAGGCCAAGCATGATCCAGAACACCCGGCTATTGAGCGCTTGCCGAAAGGTGTCGTGAATGAGCCAGCGAAGAGCGTAGAGTACTGCGGGAGCGTCCATAAATCCTCAAGGCAAGGTGCATGTAGCGTTTTCTGCGGATCTACTTGTAAAAGCCCTGCAGCGCCGTCTCCAGGCTTCGCAGCGCGCCGCTCTGCGGGTCGCGGAGCAAGTCGGCGAGCGTGCCCAGGTGGACGAGCTTGCCGGCCACGATAACGCCGATGCGGTCGCAGAATCGCTCTACCTCGGATAAGACGTGCGACACGAACAGGACCGACTTGCCTTGCTGCTTCTGCGCCTGCACCAGATCACGGACCATCTCGCGGCCGACCAGGTCCAGCCCCTCACTCGGCTCGTCGAAGACCAAGAGGTCCGGTTCGCTCAGCAGGGCCTGAGCGATGCCAAGTCGTTGCACCATGCCCTTGCTGAAGCGGGCGATCGGCTCTTCGGCGCGATCGGCCAGACCGACGCGGTTCAGGAGCGTCGGCACGCGCGCCTTGACCGTTTCCTCGGGGATCAGGCTCAGCGCGCCGTAGAACTCGAGCAGGGCTCGCGCAGTCAGGTAGCGCGGGAATGCCTGGTTCTCGTGAACGTAGCCTACGCGTTTGAGGGTGGCGCGTTCGTCGCTGGGGCGTCCGAAGCGCAGCACCTTGCCCTGGGTGGGCTGGCACAAGGCGAGAAGCATCTTGACGAGGGTGGTCTTGCCGGCGCGATTGGGACCCAGGAGGCCGAAGATTTCCCCGGCCTCGATCTGGAAGGAGACGCCGTCAACGGCACGGAGGCGGTCAAGGCCGAGGGTACCTCGGGGATAATCCTTGACCACCTCCATGAACTGGGCAACGGGTTGAATTTGCATCGTCATTCGATGAGCGAGACCTGAATACCCGCTTGCATGATGGTAGTGAACGCGGACTGGAGCCGGGTTTGCCGCGTGGTCGTATCGCCGTAGATACGTTGCCAGTCGGGGAAGTTTGCCGCGCTGGTCCCGCCTGCGGTGTTCACGTTACCATAGTATTGCACGGTCTGCAAGAAAGCCAAGGCGTTGTTCTGGGCAGTGGTGTTCGATTTATTGTTGGGATCGAACATCGTGCCGTAGCCAAGCGAGTAGACCAGGGCAGTCTTGCGCGAGGTCGAGTAACCCGGCGGCGAAGCGGTGTCGAGCGCGACGATCTGTTTGACGATGTCGGTGACCTCGGACTGGCTGTAGCTGCCGCTGGTTGGGAATTCGTTTGAACCGTTACTGATGCTGGACGGATCCTTGATACGGACAGCGTAGTAGGAATCTGAGCCGGAACTGGTGATGGCCTTATAGGCCCGGGTGTTTGGGGCACCGTCCGTTTCGAAGATGACGATGCGGGCAGCGCCTTTGCGGCCGAGGCCGCCGTCGTAGCCACGGTACGTGGTCGAAGGAGTGGCAAAGTTGCGCAGGTTGGTGGTGCTGGAACTGAGCAGGTTGTAGGCGAGCATGAATCCCATGCCCGGGGCGGTACCGCCGTGGGCGCGGGGGACGTTGGCGAAATCGGAATCGTACGGCGTGATGGTCGAGGCGGCGCCGGCGACGGTGGACGGTGGGAACCACAGCGAGTCCTTGAGGTTTTGGTAGTTGCGGCCCAATGGCACGACCGGCAGGTTGAACTGGCCGCCGCCGCCGGTGCTGAAGTTGGGGCTGCTAAAGAAGCACATGCCAACGAAGTCGTTCGGATGGTTGTTCTTGATGTCGTCGATGGCGGCGGAGATGCCGATCTTGCAGGCCCAGGCCTGTGCTTCGTGGACGTTTCCCGGCCAGCGCAGGTTGTTGACGCTGTAATTGCCAAGCCAGTCCGCCCACGACTGCGGGCCGAACCACATCTGATGGCGCGGACGGTATGGGTTGTCGGCATAGTCCATATATTTCGGGACACTGGTGTAGATTTTGGTGGTGACGGAGTTGGCCACGTCGGCCGCCAGAGCGATGTCAGGGGTCGCCGTCAGAATGCCAGACGTGGTAAGGGCAGGATTCAATTCATAGAAGGTGGACTGGGTGCCGAAGCGGATGTAGAAGACCGGCTCCCACCACTGGTTGGCATTGCTGGTGAAAGTACCGTTGCCGGTGGAATTATTCAGAGTGAACTGGGTGGTGCTATTGACCGTCACGGTCCACTTGCCGTTGGCGGCGGTGTTGCCCGTGACGCCTGAAATATTTACGGTGATCGTGGGGGTGGCGGTGGAGCCGCTGGCATTCGTCGGCAAGCTGGTGGGCAGGCCGTGGGGTGCACCGGTGGTGATGACGATGGGGCTGGCGTTGGTCGCAGCGGTAATGGCTGGAACCCACGAGCCGGTGTTGGCGGTGTAGGTGCCGTTGCCTGCGACGTTGGTGCCGCCGGTGGTTTGCAAGGCGAAGGTATTGGTAGTGACACTGGCGACCTTGAAGGTGCCATTGGCTGCGGTGTTACCTCCGACACCGGCGATATTGATGATGTTGCCGTTCGCAAGGCCATGGCCAGCTGAGGTAATGACAATGGGAGTGGCATTCGTGGCGCCGGTGACAGGCTGCGGGCCGGGCAGGTCGACGGCGGTACCGGCGAGATTCTTGACGCTGCTAAAGGTGAGCGTGCCGTTGTAGCCGGCGCTGTAGCCGCCGGAGTTATTAACGGTAGCGGTGTAGTTGCAATCGGGCTTTTGCTTGAGCTGGACGGTGCCCCAGGCATAGTAATCGCCGTTGCCGATGTACGCGGAATAGGGGTTGGTGCCGTCGTCGCGGTTGTAGGTGTTGGCGCCGGCCTGCGTGAAGCCGAGCATGAAGTCGACGTAGTCCTTCCAGAAGCGTTCGCTGAGGTCCGTCATCGGATTCTGGGTCCAGAACCGGCTATTGAAGTTGCTGTCGCCGGTCGGATCGGGAATCTTGCTGTAGAAGTTGATTCGCCCCGTAGTCATGCTGCTGGGGAAGTGCGTGGGCGAGGTATTGCGCAGCCACTGGAAGATGGCGGCGTAGTTGATGCAGTAGCGGTAGGTGACGTTGACGCCGTTCTCGACCACGGTGGTGGTGGTGTCCGGCTTCTTCATGATGAAGTTGCTGGTGCCGTTATTGGTCGTGCAGGGAGTGCCTGACGGATCGAAGAGAATGGTGTTGTTATCGAGCCAGTAGAGGGTATTGGTGCTGGTGTTCTTCTTGAAGAAGAAGCGTTGCCGCCAGTCCTTGGCGCCGTTGTCGGCGTGGTTGGCGGAGTTGGTCGGATCGAGGTCGGAGCCGCGCGGGTCAGGCGGCCAGATGAAGAAAGTCTTGCCCCAGTAGTTGGGGCCTTCGGTGTAGCCGTTGAAGGTGGCGCCGCCGTTGTAGGTATTGGAGCTGTAGCCGTTTCGGCACCAGTCTACCTGGTTGGTGATGCTGGGATTGGTGCCGACGATATCGGTGACAGTCTTGGCATAGTTTGAGCCGACCTTGATGTAGTTATCGCCGCCGGGAGTGGTGGCCTTGCTCGTTGATTGGGCAGTGAAGGCGGGGGTCGAACCGCTCGACATGAAGTCGGCGAGGCACGGGGGCCCCGAGTTGCTGGTGACCGACAGATTTGCGGGGTCGACCATTTCCTGGCCGGTGGAGTAGGACGTATTGCCGTACAGGGCCGCGGTTGTCGTATCGGAGTAGTGCCCAAAGGTTGGATAGTTGGGGTCTGGATTGAGCGACTTATTGCGTGGTCCGGCCTGCGGGGTGATCGTGGTGCCGCTCAGGTAGGCGCCTGGGCAGCTCTGGAAACGCATCGAGCCGGACAGGTCCATGATGATGACGACATCACGCGGGCGATGGGCGGCGACGGCGTGGGCGGTTACGTTGAACGGGCTGGTGCCGAACACGGCGCCGAAGAACACGGGGCTGGTGCTGGACACGGTGGCACGGATCGCGGTATAGGGTTCGGAAGAGGATTTGCCGGGCACGACGATCTGGAATGCTTCCGTGGACGGATTCGAGTCATTGTAGACGTAGTAATAGCCGCCGTATTCGAGCTTCACTTGGCCCGACGTGTAGGTGTCGGAAGTGGGATTGGAGATGTTCGCCGGATCGCCGGTGATGGCGGTCTGGAAGATCTTGTTTTGCGTGGCCGCAGTCACGGCATTGATGCTGCTGGTGGGCAGGTTGTAGCCGGACTGTTGATTGAGCGAGCGCGTGCCGGCCATGGCCGCCGAGTCGGCGGCGTTCTGGGCCTGCGTCTTCGCCACCGCAACCATGCCGATGTCGATGGCCAGGGCCACCATGCCAAGGACGGCGACCAGGCTGAGCGCAACCAGCGGAACGATGGCGCCTTGGCGGGACAATGAACGATTCTGTCGCATGACTCTCTCCTCAGACCTGACAGTCTCAAGGTTCCGTATGCCCGAACCCAATAAGCGGACGGAGTGGAACTAGTTAGCTTCGCTGATCATGGCGCACTTGGAACGTATGGTGAACGAACTCAAGTGCAGCAACACGGGTGTGATCGGCGTGTAGGTCAACTGCACGTCGACGCAGATGTACTGGCCGAACTGAGCATTGATCGCGCCCTTGCCGTTGTCGTTGCCGGATGAGTCGGCCTGGTACACATTGCAGCTGTAACCGGTGTACTTGGTGTCAAGGCCGCACATCAGTGTCTGCACGTAGGCTTGCGTATCCGCAACCAGGTTGGTGTCGGTCGTGCGGACCACCGCGTAGCGCGCCCCTTCGCGGGCGGCGTTCTCCACGATGTTTTGCGAGTAGATGATCAGGCAATACTCCACGATCCCGAACAGGAACAGGATGAATACCAGGGCGACAAACGCCATCTCAACGGCGGTGGCTCCGGTGCGTCGCGCGCTGGGCTTCTTGGCAAGCAGCATGGCAAAATCCTCTCTGGCGTCAGTTCGTGGGGATCGTCGAATTAATCGTCAGTGCCAGGTCTTTCATCGAATACCAGTCGGCGCTCGCCGAGATGGTCGACGTCGACGTGATCTGAGCCAGCGTCGAATACTTGATCGAGCTGTACGGCACCGCAACCGTGACGCGCCACTGATCGAGCTGATTGCACGTGGTCGGGTCATTGCGCGATGCGTTCGTGATGTTGGTCAGAGTCACCATGGACGAATCCACCGAGCTAAGTCCGTTGATGTTGCAGTAGTTGACGACGTACTGCTTGATGGTAGTCGCGGAGGACTGGCCGGCAGCGATCTCGCGGGCGCCTTCGCGGGCGCCATTGGCGATGATCTGTTCCGCCTGCACCATGCGGCCCACTTCCCAGATGCCGGCGATCAGGATCGCCAGAAACGGCAAGCAAACCGCCAACTCGACGGCCGCGGTCCCAAGCCGGCGCGACGACGTGGTTCGGTGAATCATGGCAATGCCCTTCCTGCAATGGCGCAGCCCGTACGGCCGTGCCGCGGTTTTCTAGGTTCCGCTGTCAGAAACGTAGGTCACAAATTCAGGGAAGGGAAATCGATGGCGCCGATTTTTCGGGTTTCAGCGGATTTTTCCGTCCGCCGTTTGCCGATCGGCAACCTTTGACAATTTGAAAAAGATGCGAATGCCGCTTCCGACATGGGGGCCGATGTCAGATAATACCCTCACACCATTGGCCGCGTCGAAAGGTCCGCTGCATGCGAAACATCATCCTGGCCTCCTGCCTCCTGCTCGCGGGAAACGCCGCCGTCTCCGCTCAGCCCCCCTTTGGTCTTTCCGATGACGAAATCAAGCAAGCAATGCGGCAACCGGCGCCGCCGCGTCTCACGTTCGCCCAGCTGGTGCTCGGCGCTCAGGACGCAGAGCATCAACGGGAAAAGCACGATGATCCGGAAGAGCCACCGGGCGGCAAGGTCGACATGCCACGTCCGGAGGCGGTCCTTGTCATTCCGGCCGAACCGAAATTCGTGCCGCCGTTCGTCGCCAGCCAGGAGTGCGGCATGATCATTCTCGTCGCCGGTGTTCTCGGCTGGATCAGTCTGGGCGTGGCAGTCCTGGTGGTCGAAAATCGGCAACCGAAGCCGCAGTAGCCCGGGACTTCGGTGCGTTCACGCACCTACGACTCGGGACAAACGATGACGTGCACCTCGCCGGGCCCGTGCACGCCGGTGACCAGCTTCAGCTCGATGTCGCCGGTCTTGCTGGGGCCGGTGATCAGCGACAGGCAGCTCGGTGGCAGCGACTGATTGGCAGTGGGTGTCGGGGAGAAGAGGT
>DASRSQ010000825.1:0-15637 GCA_035656475.1 Gemmataceae bacterium
CACTAGCCACTATCCACTGCTGCATTTAGCTCGCCGGCATCTCTTCGGCCATGCGGGCGGAATCTTCCATGGCGAGCTGCGTCTTCTTCGACACACGGCCGCCGGCGTTCAGCTCTTGCAACACCTGCCGCGCGAGCATCGTCTTCTTGGCGGCACGCGGGCCCATGAGCTGCCCCTTCTGCTCGATCTGCTGGGCGACCTTTTGAACCTCTTCCTTGTTGTCGCTCTGGATCGCCTTCTGCAAATTGTTGTTCAGTTCGAAGATCTGCACCTCGTCGATGTGCTTCATGACCTCCGCATTGGCGTAGCCTTGCTGCGCCGCGGTGTAGGTCATCTCGAGCGGGATCGGGCCGGTCGTTTCACGCGTGCCCAGGCCGAGGTCGTAGGTGATTTCCATCTGGGCGATGACGTACTTGCCATCGGGCCGTTTCGGCAGGCTCATGTCGAGCACGAAGCGCGCCGACTGATCCTTCTGCAGCGTGCCGATCGCCGCGACGAGATGCCGCTCCTCCGGCTCCGTCGTGGTCATTTCCTTGATCTCGGGGACGACCTGGCGGACGCGCTTGATCTTGATGTCCTTCATCGGCCGCAGGTGCATCTCGACATTCATGAAAGCCGTCGCGGAGAGTTGCTCGAACTCCTCGACGAAGACACGCTCGGCCTCGGCGGCGTTATTGCCGTCGATGTAGAGCCATTTGCCTTCGCTGACTTTGGCCAGTTCTTTCAGCAGGCTGGCACGCCAGTCGATGCCAATGCCGATCATGGTCAGGTGAATCTTGTTCTTGGCGGCACGCAAGGCGAGTTCGCGGCATTCCTGAACGCCGTCGGTTTCGCCGTCGGTCAGGACGATGATCTGGGAGAGACGACCAGGGCCGGCGAGTTTTTCGACTTCCTCGATGGCGAGCCGCATGCCGACGTTCATGGTGGTGCCGTTGGGATCGATCTCGCACATTTCGATATTGCGGATGGCGCTTTCGATCTTGTCTTTCTCGGCGAGCTTGGTCGGCGGCAGGACGACCAGGGCGTTGCCGGCGAAACCGACGACGGTGATGGTGTCTTCGGGTTTCAGTTTCTGGACGGCGGCGATGGCGGCGTCCTGCACACGCTTGAGGCGTGGGATATTGGTGCCGTCCTCGTCATACATGGAGCCGGACATGTCCAGGGCGAGAGCCAGATTGAGGCCCATCGGCTTGGAGACCTGACCCAGGCCGCTGGGGATAAGCTTGACTAGGGCGTAAGCCGCCGCGGATTCGCCGGAGACGGCGATGCTGCTGCGGTGCATCATGCGTTCGACGTGAATCTTTGCCGCCATTGTGCACAACCTCGGAATAGGGAGATCGATCGGATCGCGTAATCAGAAACTCCAGGCGCTGGCCGCGGCACCCCCGCGCGGACCGTCATCCTGCATCATCGATAGTGCGAAAGGATCTTCCATGAATGTGCGATGAGGTGGGACAAGGACCTCGTCCTGAGACTGGCGCACTACATTTCCCGTAATTCGATTTTTAGCACACCTGCAACGGGACAGCAATAGTCTGTTTGTCAGTTTTTCGGACAAATCCGGCGCAACCCATGCACAATGCGAGACTATTGCCGATTGGGAGGGGGCCGCGACCTCATCGCTGCCATTCCGCCCTACAATCTACGATGATCGCTGTTTTCGACGAGGATTGACTCGACTTGCTTCTCCCGCCATGCGTAACTTCAAACTGCTCCTGAGCTACGACGGCACCGAGTTCCAGGGCTGGCAGACGCAGCCCGGCTATCGCACCGTCCAGCAGACGCTGGAGACGGCATTGCAGGCATTGACGGGCGAGGCACGTATCCGCGTCAACGCCAGCGGCCGCACCGATGCCGGCGTGCACGCGCTGGGGCAGGTCGCGAATTTCTATAGCGCGATGACGGTGCCATTCCACAAGCTGCTCGGTGCCATCAACGCGCATCTACCGGAAGACATCGTGGTGCACTCGGTCGAGGAAGCGCCGCAATCGTTCGACGCCAATCGTGACGCGATACGCAAACTATATCGCTATGTAATCTCGGACGCGCCGACGCTCAATCCGTTCCTGCGCCGCTATTGCTGTCATTCCAAGCAGCGTCTCGATGCGGCGATGATGGCCCGGGCGGCGGCGCCGCTGCGCGGCCGGCACGATTTCCACAGCTTCGAAACCGAATGGCCCAACCGCACGTCGAGCGTTCGCACCATCACGCATCTGGCGGTCAACCGGGCCGGCGAACACATCTGGATCGACATCGAGGCGGACGGTTTCCTGTACAATATGGTGCGCGCCATCGCCGGCACCCTGATGAACATCGGCCGCGGCTTCTGGCCCGAATCGATGGTCGCGGACATCCTGGACGCGGAGGACCGTGCCGTCGCCGGTCCAACGGCCCCGGCACGCGGGTTGTTCCTGGTGCGCGTGACCTATGAGTAGGTCAGGCTTTCCAGCCTGACGAACCCGCAACCGATACGATTGTCAGGCTGGAAATCCTGACCTACTTTCATGCAGTATCCACATCAAATCGAGATCATCCCACTCACCACGCCTCCCACCGCCGCTGTGCGGGTGCCGGGCTCCAAGAGCATCACCAATCGCGCGCTCGTGCTAGCCGCCCTGACCGTGACGGAAGATCAAACCATCGTCCTCGAAAACGTATTGCAAAGCGAAGACACCGAGGTAATGGCCGAAGGCCTGTCGCGCCTCGGCACGCGCGTCGTTCCGGACTGGGCGACGCACACGATCGACCTCGCCGTCTCCACCGGCGCGACCACGGTGCTCGGCGACATTAATGTCGTCAACAGCGGTACCAGCATGCGCTTCCTGACCGCCATGGTGTCGCTGCAACATGGCCGGTTCCGCCTCGACGGCATTGCCCGCATGCGCGAACGTCCCATCCAGGATCTACTCGACGCCCTCGCTCAGCTCGGCGTGAACACCATCTGCGAAAACGGCAACGGTTGTCCGCCGGTCATCATCGACGCCAACGGGCTGCGCGGCGGCGCCGTCCGTATCAAGGGGGAATCCAGCAGCCAGTTCCTCAGCGGCCTGTTGATGGCCGCACCGTTTGCCGAAAGCGATTTGACCATCGAGGTCGACGGCCCGCTCGTTTCGGTTCCTTATGTCGAGATGACCGTCACCATGATGCGGCAATTCGGCTTGCACGTGACGAACGATCACTGCAGCCGGTTTCACGTGCCCGCGCCGCAGCATCCCGTGCCGCTGACGCGCTACGTCATCGAGCCGGACGCGTCGGCAGCAAGCTATTTCTTCGCGGCGGCGGCAATCACCGGCGGCCAGATCGGCGTGACGGGGTTGCCAACGCCGAGCTTGCAAGGAGATGTTCGCTTCGTCGATCTCTTACAGCAGATGGGTTGTCGAATCGAGCGTGGGCCAGACACCATCACGGTGCACGGCAGTGCATTGCACGGCATCGACGTCGACATGAACGACATCAGCGACACCGTGATGACGCTCGGCGCCGTCGCCTGTTTCGCGGCTGGCCCGACCACCATCCGCAACGTCGGCCACATTCGCCACAAGGAGACCGACCGCCTCGCCGCCCTCGCAACCGAGCTGCGCCGCCTCGGCGCCGCCGTCGAGGAATGCGCCGATGGCCTCACGATCACGCCGGGCCCGCTGCGTGATGCAACGGTGCAGACGTATAACGATCACCGCATGGCGATGAGTCTCGCACTCGTTGGCCTCAAGATTCCCGGTGTCGTCATCGACAATCCGGGCTGCGTCGCCAAGACGTATCCGCGCTTCTTCGAGGACCTGGAGCGACTACGTGGGTAATGCTCAATAACTCCTCGTTCCCACGCTCTGCGTGGGAACGCACTGCTTCGCGACGCTCCTGCGTTGCGGACAGCATCTATGCAGTGGCTTTACGCCATCGCAAGACGTCCGGTGCGCACCGCAGGAGCGGTGCGAAGAAGTGCGTTCACGCAGAGCGTGGGAACGAGGCTTGGGTTCCATATATCAACTTCATGCAACTCACCAAAAGCACAGCGGCGTTTGCGAAAGCCAGCCAACTGATCCCCGGCGGCGTTAACAGTCCCGCCCGCGCCTTCGGCGGCGTCGGCGGGCAGCCCATCTTCGTCGCCCGCGGCGAGGGGCCGTACCTCTTCGACATCGATGGCAATCGCTACCTCGATTACTGCGGCTCCTGGGGCCCGCTCATTCTCGGCCACGCCCATCCGCGCGTGGTCACGGCCGTCACCGATGCGATGTCGCGCGGCGCCAGCTTCGGCGCCCCCACCGAGATTGAGACGCAGCTTGCCGAGCTGATCACGCAACTGATGCCGTCGATCGAAATGATCCGCATGGTCTCGTCCGGCACCGAAGCGTCCATGAGCGCCATTCGCCTGGCGCGAGGCTACACGGGGCGCGACATCATCGTCAAGTTCGCCGGCTGCTATCACGGCCATGTCGATAGCCTGCTCGTCTCCGCCGGCTCCAGCGCCACCACGCTCGGCGTCCCCAACAGCCCCGGCGTGCCCAAAGGCTGCACGCAGGACACGCTCGTGCTGCGATACAACGACGTCGTCGGACTGCGCGACGCGTTCAACGCTCATGGCAGCAGGATCGCCGGCGTCATCCTCGAGCCCGTGGTCGGCAACATGGGGCTGGTCACGCCTACGAAAGAATTCTTATCCGGCCTGCGCGGCCTGACCGAACAGCACGGCGCGCTGCTTATCTATGATGAGGTCATGACCGGCTTCCGCCTCGCCCTCGGCGGCGCCCAGGAACTGCAAGGCGTCAAGCCCGACCTGACCGTCCTCGGCAAGATCGTCGGCGGCGGCCTGCCGGTCGGCGCCTACGGCGGCCGGGCCGACATCATGAAAAAGATCATGCCTGCCGGCCCCGTTTTCCAGGCGGGCACGCTGTCCGGCAACCCGCTCGCCATGGCCGCCGGCCTCGCCACGCTGCAAGAGTTGCGCGATCGCTCGCCGTACGCCCAGCTCGACAAGCTTGGCGCCCAGCTCGAAGCTGGCCTCGCGGGGCTCGGAGTCGGCCGCTTGCAGCGCATTGGCAGCATGTGGACGCTGTTCTTCAACGATGGTGCAGTGACCGATTACGATAGCGCCAAGAAGTCCGACGCCGCCAAGTTCGGCCGCTTCTTCTGGGCCATGCTCGAACGCGGCGTCTATCTGCCGTGCAGCCAGTTCGAGGCCGCGTTCCTGATGACGGTGCACACCGAGGACCATATCAAGCAGACGATCGCCGCCGCCAAGGACGCGCTCGCGGCAATTGCTTGACGCGCAGCGCTGCCGCCGAATATCATGTCCCAATCCCGCCTCCACTCCACCTTGAGGTGCACTCATGGCGCCGTCCTTCGCGCGATTTGCAACGCTTCTCCTCTTTTCCCTCGGCGTGACCACGTTCGTGCTCGCCGACGACTGGCCGAGCTGGCGCGGCCCGAATGGCGATGGGCACACGAAGGAAACCAACATTCCGGTGAAGTGGGACGCGAAGTCGATCGTGTGGAAGACGACGCTGCCGGGCGAGGGGCAATCGTCGCCGGTCGTCGTCGGCGACCGCATCTTCCTCACTGCCGCCATCGACAAGGGCAAGAAGCGCGTCGTCCTCTGCGTCGATCGGCGCAGCGGCAAAATCCTCTGGGCGCGCGATGCGTGGACTGGTGTGCCCGAGAAAAGCCATGAAATGAACGGCTGGGCGTCGGCCACCTGTACCAGCGATGGCAAGAACGTCTACGCCTTCTTCGGCAAGGGCGGACTGCATTGCTATACCGCCGAAGGCGAAAAAGTCTGGTCGCGCGACCTCGGCCCGTTCACCGGCGGCTGGGGCACGTCTGCCTGCCCGCTGCTCGTTGGCGACATGCTGATTCAGAATTGCGATGCAACCACGAACGCGTTCCTACTGGCCGTCGACAAGAAGACCGGCAAGGACATCTGGCGCACGCCACGCCCCGACCTGCCCAAAGGCGGCTGGAGCTCGCCGGTGCTGGTCGACGCGGGCAGCCGCAAGGAGATCGTCGTCAACGGCGAGACCGCGGTCAACAGCTACGACCCGGATACGGGAAAACTCTTATGGACCTGCAAGAGCTTCGCCGGCCGCGGCGAGCCGACCGTCGCCCCGGGCAAGGGCCTCGTCTATGTCGTCAATGGCCTCGCTGGCGACATTTACGCGGTCAAGACCGGCGGCACCGGCAACGTCACCAAGTCGAACATCGCCTGGCACACGCCGCGCAAGGGGGGACGCGATCAGCCTTCACCGATCCTGATCGGCAAATACCTGCTCGTCGCCGACATGACCGGCATCCTCACCTGCTACGACTCGGACACCGGCAAGATCCATTACAAGGAACGCCTGCAAAACGGTCAGTTCACCGCATCGCCGATCGCCGCCAACGGCCTGGCCTATTTCCTGAGCGAGGCCGGCGAAACCTTCGTGATCGAGCCCGGCACGAAACTCAAGGTCGTTGCGGAGAATTCGATCGAAGGCAAGAAGACCGACTACTTCCGCGCCTCGCCGACGCCGGCCGACGGCCAGATCCTGCTGCGATCGCGGACGACGCTGTATTGCATTGGCAAGAAGGAGTAGATGACCATCAGGTCGTGGTCACCTCGATTCGCGAAAAACGATGGAATTTACGCGGTCCGCGGAGTAGATGACCACGAAACCGGGGGTGAGGGGGGCGACTTGTCTCACGGACCCGGGCGTGCATATTCTGCGCGGAACATTGTTTGCAATTCGCCTCAAGTCCAAGCCGCAGGCGAATTGTGCTGGCATTCGGTCCTGAAGGGACCGTCCTGTCAGCCCAGGCCGAAGGCCTGGGAAGGTCGGCATCGCAAGAATTTCGAGCCTGAAGGGCTCGTTCGTGCGTGAAGTAAGACGGTTGAGCGGCCCCTTCAGGGCCGAGTCGCTGCCTTGGCCGGGTTTCCCAGGCCTGCGGCCTGGGCTGACAGAACGGTCCCTTCAGGACCGAAAACGCAACGGCCTCTGTCCCCGCGCGCTTCACAATCATTTCGGCAACGCCACCTGATTCGGATTCCGCAAATACGCGATCAACGCTCGCACCTCCGGCTCCGACAGTTGCCGCAGCAAATCGTCCGGCATCATCGAGATCTTGCTTGCCGTCATCGTGTCGATTTCCTTGCGCGGCAATGTCAGCACCTCGTTGACGGTCGCCACCGTCAGCGCGATCTTGGTGTCGGCGCGGACGATGCCGGTGATGGTGCGGCCGTCTTTCGTCTCGATCACGGTGGCGGTGTACTCCTTCGGGATGACGGCGCTCGGGTCGAGGATGTTCTCGAGGAGATAATCGAGGTTGGGACGATTGGAACCAGTCAAGTCGGGGCCGACTTTGCCGCCGATGCCGTAGAGCGTGTGGCACTGGGCGCATGACTTTTGGAAGATCGCCCTGCCCTTCGCGAGATCGGGAGGCGTCGAAGGAGAGGTTGTAAGCATTTTCTTGTAGTCGGCGATGGCCTTGACGCGCTCGGCGGGGGAATCGCGCAGCACGCCCCAGACCTCGTTGATGCGGGCGGTCACGTCCTTGTCCTTGAGATTGCGCAGTTGCCGAACGATGTCGGCGGAGATGTCGCTCGCTGCGATCTGCTTCTTGGCGACGGCGTTCAACAGGGCCTTGGCATAGGCCGGCCTCGCCGCGAGCGTGTTGAGTGCGTCGCGCTTGTGCTCAGGCGCGAGATCGCGGTAGACCGACAGGAGGGCGCGCGGCGTCCCCGGATCGTCGAACGCCGCCAGCGCGCGAATGACCACGCCGGGCGGCATCTCATCGTCCTCAAGCAACGAATGCAGCCGCGGCGCCAACTTGGCGTACTGGGAATCCACCAGGGCGGTAACAGCGGCTTCCCGGGCGGACGTGCTGCTGCGATCCTTCAGCATTGCCAGGGCGGGCTGCGGATTGCCGAAGGTCACCGCCAGGCAGACGGCTTGCACGCGCACGGCCCGTTCGTCGCTTTTGGCCAGCTTGTCGAACAGCGCCGGCCACGCGTCCGGCGCCGGCACGGTGCGGCGTCCCTTGAGCGCTTCGCGCATCGCCGTCAGAAACGTGAGCTGCTTGCCCGCGTCCGGCGTCTTGGCGAGCGCGTCGATGAGCAGCGACGTCGCATCTCCACCGGCCCCGATGCGGCGAATCATGAAACCATGCAGTTGCGGAATCTTGCCGTTGAGCGCGAGAGCGAGCGCCCGCGCCGGATCGACGTCGGCGAGCGGCTCGATGGCATACCAGTACATCAGCGGCAGATTGTGATCGTCGGCGTCCTCTGCGTGCGCAAGTAGGTTGGCGGCGATCGACCAGATTGCGTCGAGCCCGAATCCTTTCTGGACTTCTTTCCGCTGCAACGCCGCGGCCAGATACAGGCGCACCAATGGAGAGGAATCGTCCTTGGGTAGTGCGGCGAGGTCGTTTTGAGTAGCGAGCTGAACAGCCCATGCGCGAACGTGCGAGTTCTTTGCCTCCATGGCAATGTCAAGATAGGACTTCCCCCCTCGGAACGGTCTATCCGTCATGATGGCATTGCAAACCCATAGTGCACGCAATTGTTTATTGTCATCCTTTTGTTCCGACAACATTTTCTTGCATTGGGCAAATGTTTGATCGAGTAATTTAAGCTGACCGCTGCGTTCTTGCAAAATCCGCCGTGCATGTCGCACGTACCATTCGTTCTCATGCAACTGATACTGCACCAACTCCGCATCCGTCTTCTTCTGCAAATCGACGCCAACAACCGGCTTCGCGTTGCGATGCGAAATCTTGTAGATGCGGCCGTTGGTGCGGTCCCAGATTTCGGTGTTGCCGTTGTGGCACGCTTGCTTGTCGTACCAGTCGATGACGTAGACGTTGCCGTCGGGGGCGGAACGCATGTTGATGAAGCGAGCCCAGGAGTCGTTCGCCAGCAACAGGTCCTTGCCGTGCGATGCGACGTAGCCGGAACCTTTCGGTTTCAGCGTGTCCATGTTGATGCGTCGGCCATGGATGTTGCCCATGAAGAGCTGGCCGCGATACTCGGCCGGCCAGGCGCCGCCGAGGTAGCACATCAGGCCGCAGTGGGCGTGCCCGCCGCCGACGACATCGGACTTGTTGTTGCCCGCCCACGGATTGGCGCCTTGCCAGTGCAGATGGTCGGCGATCGTCTTGATGTCGTCGTACGTGTGCAGATTGAAATGGTTGCCGGCCTGGCGATGATAGCGGCCGCCCTGGATGATGTGAAAGCAATGCGGAATGACGCACGAGCTGACAAACGCCTGGCCAAAGTCGTTGAAGTCGAGCCCCCACGGATTCGACGTGCCATGGGCGAAGACCTCGAACTTGTGCCGAGTGGGATGATAGCGCCAGACGCCGGCGTTGAGGGGCACACGCTCCTTGTCGGGCGTGCCGGGCTTGCCAACCTTTGAATGATTGAAAACGCCATGGCAGCCGTAGAGCCAGCCATCAGGGCCCCAGATGAACGCGTTGAGCGTTTCGTGCGTGTCCCGGTAATCCCAGCCATCGAGCAAAATCTGCGGCGGCCCGGCGGGCTTGTCGTCCTTCATCGGCACGTACATGAGGTAAGGCGCGGCGCCGATCCACACGCCGTCGAAGCCGACTTCGAGGCCGCTGACGAGGTTGAGACCTTCCATGAAGACGGTGCGCTTGTCGAATTTGCCGGTCCCCTTGGTGTCCTCGAAGATGAGGATGCGATCGCGCGCATCCTTGTCGGCCCGCCGCTTCGGATACGAATATGCCTCGGCGACCCAGACGCGGCCACGATCATCGAGCGCCAGCGCGACGGGTTGCATGACGTCGGGTTCGCCCGCGCACAGCGTGACGTCGAAGCCTTCGGGCAGCGACATCGCGCGCGCCGCCTGCTCGGGCGTCAAGCCGTTGTGCTTGAAGTTGTCGGCGACGCCTCCCGGCCGCGGCGGCACGTTCGGCTTCTTGTCGTGAAAGCGGAAGTCGTCGAAATTGATGTGCCCCCAGTGGCCGATGTGCCGATCGACCAGGCGAATGTACATGTCTTGGTCCTTGTAGCCACGCAGATCGATCGCGACACGGCGCAGGTTCTCCTCCTCGATGCCGGAGACGCGTGTGATGAGCTTGTCCCCCTTGACGAGCCGCAGCTCGACGCACGTCTCCATCCACGGCCCACCGGCGACGAGGAACGACGCCCAGGGATGCGTGATCTTGAACGAGGCGCTCGTCAGCGATCCGGTCGGCTTGTCGCCGAACTTCTCGAAGCCGCCGATCCAGTAGTTGCCTTGATGCTCGCTCTTGTTGTCCTTGCGACGCGCGTGGACGGTGTCGCCCTTGGTGGGTTGGCCCTTGAAGGCGTCGCCCTCGGCGGTCCAGTCCTTGAGCGTGCCGGTCTCGAAATCGAGATTCAGCGGATTGCCATCAGCGCCGACGGGGAGCACGCCTGCTTCCTGGGCGGCGGCGATGGAAGCGGAAAGAAATATCGCGAAGAGAGCAGTCGCGCAGCGTGTCATGATTCAGCTCCGTTGATGCAAATATCGCGGTCATGGTAAACGGAGAAGCGTCGTATGTCCAAGCCTTTGGCAAGTTCAAGATAATGTCCGCGCCGGCGAGATATCTACCGGGCGCGTTTCACCTTCTGGCCTGCCGTTACCTCCGGGCATGCACACCTCGGTTACTTCTTGCCGATGCAATACAGGAAGCGGTCCGAACGCAGGAAAATCTGCGAATCGCTGACGGCGGGACTGTCGTTGAAGATGCTCTTGTCGTCGAGACTGTTGTGCGCGAGTTGCGTAAACTTGGGGCTGGCAGCGACGACGAAGACGCCATTCTGCCGGCTCGTGTAGTAGATCTTTCCGTCGGCGAGCAAGGGCGAGCCATAGAAATCGCCGCCGCCGGGCTTGAGATCCTCGCGGTAGACGGTATCGCCGTTCTTGGCGTTCAGGCAGTTCGCGCGGCCGCGGTCGGCCCAGTAGACGTGGCCTTCGTGATAGACCATTGACGTGACGGTGGCGCCGAACTTCTTCTGCCAGAGCGTGTGCGAGGTGGTGACATCGCCGCGCCCGCCGGCCTTGACGGCAACCGCGGTCGAGTTCTGCAGCGTGTAGACAACGCCGTCGTGAGCGATAACGCTGGGGCAGACATACCAGTTGAACGATTTCGCGTACCAGAGTTCCTTGCCCGTGTCGGGATCGTAACCAAGGATCTTCATCGCGCCGCTGACTACCAGCTCGTGCTTGTCGCCCGGTAACTTCACTATGGCGGGAGTGCTCCACGATTCGTTGATGCCCTCGGTCTTCCAGACTTGTTTGCCGTTGCTCTTGTCGAGCGCAACGAGCGAATTGCTTTCGGTGCTGGCGTTGACGATAAGTAAATTCTTGTAGAGGATCGGCGACAGACCGACGCCCCAGTAGTAAGTGCCGGTGCCGACGCTCTTGTGCCAGAGCTGCTTGCCGTCGAGATCGTAGGCGAAGACGCCGGACTTGCCGAAGAAGACGTAGACGTTCTTGCCATCGGAGACAGGCGTGTTGGACGCGTAGCCGTGCAGCGACTGGTAGGAGACGTATTTCGGCTCGGGCGGATCGGCGGGCACATCGCGTGTCCAGAGGATGGCGCCTTTGACGCGATCGACGCAGACGAGATGGCGTTTCAGATTTTTCTGGTCACCGGGTTCGTTCTTGTCGAGGCCGTAGCCGCTGTAACAGGTAAGAAAGACCTTGTTGCCGACGACGATTGGGCTGGAAGCGCCAGGGCCGGGAAGCGGCGTTTTCCAGAGGAGATTGCTGGTGGCGCTCCAGGTGATCGGCAACCCCTTGTCCGGCGCGATGCCGAAGTTGGGGCCGCGGAATTGCAGCCAGTCGGCGGCGTGCGCGGTGGTGGCCAAAAGGAAGAAAGCAACGCAGAAGGCAAGTCGCTTCATGGAGATTCCTTTTCTCGGATTAAGCAGGCAGGCGTGCCTTCTGCGATTTTGACAACGGTTGCTTGTCGAAGCAAGCGCAAACTTGGGGCGTCGCGAGGGCGAGGCTCCTGCCGAGCCAATGCCCTCGGAAATTCCGTCTCACGGCAGGCGTCAGGCGGCTTCAAGGCTCGGCAGGAGCCTCGCCCTCCCGGTCGCTCCCGTGAACCCAATCATTAGCTCTCGACATGAGCGCCGGGCTGTTTGCTCAACACGGACGCCGCCTCGTCGCGGCGCTGCGGGTTCTTGACCGTGACGATGAAGTTGCCCTTGGCCAGCTCTTCGCCATACAGGCGCGAACGCGGGCGGGTGAAGAAGAAGCTGCCGAAGGCGATGGCCACGCCACAGCTCACCGCGCTGAGGATTGCGCCGCCGAGCACGTCGAACCAGCGGCCGAAGCCGGCGACTTCGCCCAGGCCGGGGATCACGAGCATGACAAAGGCGCCGACCACGGCGCCGAGAATCGCGCCGCGAATCAGGCCGGTGATTGCCGTGTCTTCCTGGGCATGCATTTTCACAGGCCTGGGCACGGTCTCGTCCGCCACATGGCCGATGATGCCGATTTCGTCCGCCTGAAAGCCCGCACGGCGCAGGTCATCGACGGCGTGTTCGGCCTTGCCCCAGTCGTCATACACAGCAATCGCAGAGGGATCGTTGGAATTCATGATGTACTCCTTGATGTCTGATCGCCGTTGAGCGTCGGCATGGGCTTTGCATTTGGTGTCCTGTCGCCACACGCTGCAAAAAAAAAACGCAAATGACATGCCGCAGTCCACCGATGAGAGGAGGAGTATGGAACGCATCATCACTCAGCAAACGCCTCGAACCGTCCTGATCCAGGATGCCCCCGAGAGACCGACCCCGCGTCGGGCTCTTTCGGAATGGCTGGTCGGCGATGTGCTGGCCGGGGCCCTGACGGTCATGCTGGCGGCGATCGGCATTCTGTTTTTGCTCATGACGCTGCAGCCGATTTTCACCGTCATCCTGGCGATCGTTGTACTGCCGGTAGCTGTCCCGCTCCTGATTTTTCTTGTCATCTGGTATGACCTGCACGATCGCCGGACCGACTGGAGGAAATTATGAATCATGTCGAAAGACCGCGCTGGCACCGCTGGCTCACCTTCTCCGAGGTGGCGTTCGCCTTCGCGTTTGGCATCTTCCTGTTCGTGCTTTTGAACATCGCCAGCGCCGGCGTTCTGGTGACGCTGATCACGGCAGGAGCCTGCTTCGCGCTGCTGGGCGCTGCCCATTACTTTGTCTGGGGCCAGGATTTCAGCCGCGACGTTGCCCCGGCGCGTCGCCGCGTGGAAAGGGAACAGGCGCTGGCCGAGAGAGTGGAGTCGGCGGACAAATTCTTGCTCAGTCTGAACGATGAGGAACGGCGCGACCTGATCCAGGTTTTGAATCGCTCGCTCCAGCACGATGCGATGGATCCCGGAACACGTGCGGCACGTCAAGAATTGCTGAACAAGGTCCGCATGTTTGGCGCTTGATATTCACTGACAGGTGCCGTCGCTGACAGGATGCAACCACAGAGAATTTGGAGATCACAGAGCCCACAGAGAGAAACCGATTGTGGAACAGGTCGAAGAAACGACGACTACGCATTGAATTTGATAGCGATGGAGTCAGCGGCACTTGCCGATTCAGTTTCTCTCTGTGGCCTCTGTGATCTCCACATCCTCTGTGGTTGCATCCTGTCAGCGACTGGCCCCGTCCAGCTCCGCATTTCGTTTTACTACTGCCCCGCGATGTCCGCACCGGACCGACGCAGAACAATCACCATGTCCGCTCCGACTGGGCCTTCCTTTGTCCATCCTGAAACCGCGCCTCGTGCCTCGGACCGCGCCGTCTCGGCGCCTTTGGTCATGCTGAAGCTCAGATAATTGCGCGATGCCACATAGACGCCGTGGTGCGTGTGGGACGTGCGGTTCTCGGTCGGTTGCGTGATCGGCATGTTCTCTTCCGTGCAGCGAACCATGTGGTGCGGGCCGAATTGCATGCGGAAGGTCCGCAGCTTGCCGTTGTGCATGCAGGTGATCACGTTCTTCTTGATCTTGATGTCGGTGAACCCTTTGAGATCCGCCGGCTTGCCTTCCATTTCGACATACAACGCGGTCCAGTCGCCGTCGATGTTGATGGTTTTGGCCTTGGGCGTGGTCGGTTCTTCCTTTTTGCCAGGCCCGGGCTGCGCGGCAGCGTATGCTGCGATGACCAGGGCAAACGCGCTGGCGGTCACAAGAATCTTGCGCATGATACTCTCCTTTGCGAGGAATCGGCGATTGAATTGAGGTCGATGGTCGAGCTACGGGTCGATGCTTGAAAAGCCGCAATCGTGGTGCCAACTTTTCGGCAACGCGGTACACAGTTTGCCTGCTTCCCCTCACGTTTATCGAAGCGCCAACCACGAAACCGAAAGCAGGTGACGTATGACCATCCTGGAGTTTGCTGTGCTGCTTGTGATTGCCGCGATTTGCGGCTCGTTGGGAATGGCAATCAGCGGCTATTCGCGCGGCGGATGTCTGCTATCGATCGCGCTGGGATTCGTCGGCGCGGTTCTCGGCGTCTGGCTGGCACGCGTCATGTCGTTGCCGGAGCTATTCACGGTGGAGGTCGGCGATGTGCAATTTCCTATCGTCTGGTCGATCATCGGCTCCGCCTTGTTCGTGGCGGTGCTCGGCCTGATCGCGCGACTGGGAAGTCGATATCCCAGCTAACTCCCCGCGCAAACACAAACGGCAAGCCGAATCAATCAATCGATTCGACTTGCCGTTTTTTTGGGTTCCGGCCCCGTGCTTCAATCTTCCCACCCGGCGAGGGTGCGTTCGATTTCTTCCTTGTGCCTGGTCTCGTCCGCCACCTGGTTTTCGAGATTGACCTTCAGGCCGATGTCGCCGAAGGCCTCGGCCTGCTGGATGCGTTCGTCATAATCCATGATCGCCTGCTTTTCCAGAGCAAGCGCTTGCTCCAGCATCTCCCGCGGGGTCTTGGCGGGGGGCACCGGTCGAGGTTCCGCTTTCGGTTCGCCGCCGAGCGAAGCGATCTTGTCGGCCAGAAACTGGGCGTGACCCAGCTCGTCGGTGACCTCGCCTTGAAACAGGGCACGCAGTTCCTTGCGATACGGCCCGGTCAACTTCGCGGCGAAATGGGTATAGGTCAGGATCGCCTGATATTCGCCTGCCAGGTCGCGATTGAGGCCGTCGATAAGCACGCCGCGGTCGATGCGTTCGCCGCAACCACCGCGATGACTTGCATTCGCCGAGGAAGTGCTTGTGCGTCCACTGTCAGTCTGCGTTTGCACTGCCATGACCTTTTTCTCCTTCATGAAAGAAATTGCCTTTGGTTACCGCAGATGCAAAGAGAATGCCAATGGCGTCAACTACTTGGCAGGCGCCGTGGACGTGCCTTTCAGATGCGCGAGCATGTCGCGACACGCCTGCTCGCAGCGGCGGCACTCTTCGCCGCAGCGTTTCATCTCGGCGTCATGGGCGGCGTGCTTTTCGCATTCCTTCGCGCAGCGGACACAGGCTTCGGCGCACGCCTTGCAAATGATGTCCGACATCGGTCCGTGGCGGGCCACGATCGAAGCGGCGGCACTACAGAGGGCCGCACAGTCCTCGCACGTCTGCAAGGTCGTGAGGTGTTCCTTTTTTCCCTCCGCCAGCAGCCGGCCGCAGTGGGCCGCGCACGAATCGCACGCCCGCTGACAGCCGCTGCATTCCTGGGCGCATTTGTCGAAGT
>DASRSQ010000826.1:0-12608 GCA_035656475.1 Gemmataceae bacterium
ATGATTGGGACCACAGCGAAGCCGGCAGCAGCCGACGTACTTTCGAGCGTGGCCTCCTTCCGTCAACTTTGGCGTCTGGCGAATCTGCTGAGCATCCTTGAGATGACCCTCCTTGGTCTACTCAGAGTTTCGCTAAAACCGCAAGGTCTACGTCGAAAATAGCTATCCGCGCCGTGCTAATACTACAGCGCTACCTTGAGTCTAAACGATTGTCAGCGTGAACCGCGCTGTCTCGACGATACCGAAAATTGAGGCGGTTACCGTGAACGTTCCCTTGATCCTGTTGGAGATTAGCAGGGGAGATGTGGCCACGCCTTTCGAGGTGGGGACGGTTGCAGACTTCCCAGCGTTCGGTGGACCGCTCTTGCCGGAGTCCTGCGGGACTGGGAAGGTCGCCGACGCCACCTGCAGTACGGGTGGAGGATTCGGGATCTGGAAAATCACGTAGGCGCCATCGACAGGATTGTTGTAGATGTCCGTGACCGTGACCTGCAACGGTTTCGCGAAGACCCCGTTCACCGTGGACTGTGTGCTGACGACAGCCGTCAGATGCGCTGGTTTGTCCGCAGTGTTGGTTACATTGAATGTCGCGACCGCACTGGCAACGCCAGCAATCGTGGCCTTGACACTGTAGGTGCCGGCCGCGGTGTTAGCGGTGAATGTCGGTGCGGTTGCGATGCCGTTGTCGTCGGTGGTAACTGCAGTGGTGTTGGCGAATGCGCCAGATGGGCCGGCACCTGCCGTCGGATTCGCAAAGAGCACCTGAACTCCGCTTAGGGCGTTTTGATACGCATCGGTGACCTTGACCACGAAAGGCGCAGCGAAAGCATTGCCAACGGTGGCCGTCTGGTTGTTGCCGGCGACGATGCTGAGGGCGGCAGGCGGTCCCGGCAGATTGGTGAGATTGATGGTCAAGGTGACGGACTTGTTCGCGGCGGTCGCCAAGAGAGTGAAGTCGCCGGCATGGGCATTCGCGGTCAAAGTTGCAAAGCTGGACGGCCTCGCGACGCCGCTGACGCTGGGTGCCGTGATTCCGGTATAACGTGTCCCCCCACCAGCAAAAGCGGCGCTCGCGCCGGTGGCTGCATTGGGTTGGATCGTGAATGCAATGGCAACGTTGGGAATCGGGTTGTCGTACTGGTCCATTGCATAAATCGACGGATTACTGAACGGCTTGGTTACTTGCGCCCGAAGGTGATCTTCGGCCACGCTTAGCGTGGCCACCGAGCCGGGAAGTACGGCCAGGTTGAAGAGGGCGGGAGTGGCGAGGCCGTCCGCCCAGGCGGTCACATTGAAGTTGCCGGCCTTGGTATTCGCGACGAGCGACGCAGCGGTGGCGATGCCGACGGCATTGGTATAGACCGTCGCCGAGCCCGCGAAGCTGCCGCCGGGGCCGTCGTCCCCGTCAGAGAACTCGAAGGTCACGGGGATGCCGCCGAGTGGCATGCCACCAATGCCGGTAACAACTACCTGGAGCGGCGCTGCAATCTGCTGATTGACCACGACCTTTTGCCCTGATCCGCTGTAGACTTGGATTGAAGTGGGCATTGGCGTGTTCGTCAGTGTCCGCGTGGCGATGAGCGCGGAGTTGAGTAGCTGGGCGGTCATGGTGAATTTGCCCGCAACGTGATTGGCAGTCAAACCTGGCGCGCTGGCCAAACCGTTCGCATCCGTCATCACCACGCTGTTCGCATTGAAAGTACCCGAAGCGCCGCGGGTGGGTACGTTAAAGGAAATCGGTTGGTTGGTGACGGGATTGCCCCACTGATCTGTCAGCGACACTTGCATCGGCGTGCCATACACGGAACAATCAGAGTGGTGGCGCTGGATGCGCCGAGCGTGACCAGATGCGCTGGTGCACCGGCTGTCAAGTGAATCAGGAAGCTGGTGGAACCGTCGCCGCAAGTGGCTGTCACCGTGAAGTCGCCTGCAATCTGAGATGCCTGGAGGGATGCGGTTGCGATTCCACTGGAATTGGTGAATACCTGGATGCTGGCGCCCGGTTGACTCGGCGCCGCGAACGTCACCCTCTCCCCGGGCACAGGATTGCCATTCGCGTCGCTTACCAGGACGGTCAGCGGCCTGAGCATCGAATTGACCGGGGCGCTTTGGCCGTTGCCGTCGATGACCGTCACCGTTGCGGGAGCGCCCGCAACGACGGATTGATATTCGACCGCGCCGATGTCCACGCGTCGGCCGACGACGCGCGCAAAATTGGGGCCGCGCCCATCGAACTCGGGCAGGCCACTATTGGACGGATCGCCGGCATTGATGAGGGGACTGCCGGACATGGGCGCCATGGTGTCGATCTGTCCGCCGTTGTCCTGGAGCGGCCCGAGCAAAGGATCCGAGGTAGTGATCTGATCGGTGCTTGCCCAGCCATGCGACGATGTCGAGTCCGTGACGAAGTTGTAACCCCCGGAATCGACGGCGCCAAAAATCCCACTGTAAGTCGATGCATAATTGCCGGTCACGACGGTGTTGTCCAAATATGCGTTACGGCTATAGATCCCGCCTCCCTCGATGGCATTATTGCCGGCGAAGGTGCAGTTGCTGATGTCAGATTTAAGGGCATTGATGCCTCCGCCAAATAATCTGGCGTTGTTGTTGGCAATGGTGCATCCGATCAGGGTCGCGGATCCGCAATAAATGCCGCCTCCGTTCGCACTGCCGCCGTTGAAGGAGATGTTGCAGTTCGTGGCGAAAAGCTGGGCCGCGTTGATGGCGCCACCCAGGTCCCTTGCGGTGTTACCGATGAGATTGCAGTCCGACACACTCAGAGTGCCGGAATTGCAGTCAATGGCGCCCCCCACGTCTCCCGAGCCGCCGGTAATCGTCAGTCCAGAAATGGACATTTGGATGTCGCTCAATGAGGTGAACACGCTCCCCAGTTGATTGCCATTGATGCAGAGAGTGCGAGCGCCAGGACCGATCACATTGATATCACCGATGAATTCGGGCAATACCGCATTCAGATTGATGGTGCCAGTGACTCCGGGCAGGAACTGAATCGTGTTGCTGCCCTGTGCGGCGTTCGCCTTGGTAATGGCGTAGCGCAAATCGCCGGCATTGCCGCCGCCGCCGGGATTATCGTCGGCAAGCGTGCTGACCAGGAAAAGCGCCGGTGCCAGGCGGTCCTCCAGGGCTTCGAGCACGGGCCGGTATCGCACCGTGTCGCGCTTGATGGGCAGTTGGCGACGAGATGCCAGACGGGACAACCAGCGGCGCGCGAAGGTGAGCATGGCAGCACTCCAGCAATGATGAATCAGAAGGAAACCTCTTTTGCAAACGTCCCAAAGCGTGGGCGACGTTCTGGATTCGACAAAAGAGTATTGCTGGAGTGTGACAGCAAATGGAAAACGCGTGGTCAGAATCAATCGCGAAGACTGGAAATGATTGGCGGAGGCTATCGCAGAAGGTCGCCGAAGATTTCCTTGAAGTGACGCAGGACGCGGGATTTTGCCTTGCGGACGGCCGCCGGCGTCACGCCCATCTCGGCCGCGATGACGACCGGAGAGCGTCCGTCGATCACCGTCTGCCAGAACATTATCCAAGTTCGCTCCTCGAATTCGCAGCGCACCCGTTCGAGGGCCCGGCGATGCAAGTCGGCCATCTCCACGGGACCATCCGGATCGATGTCGACCGTCTCCGCCGGGCTGACGACTTCCTGGGCACGGTTATGTGCATCGGTGCCGCCGACGGCCTGGGGTTCGCGACTGCGCCGGCGGAAATGCAGAAGACACATGTTGCGCGCGATGCCGCGCAGCCAGCCGCGAAAGGTGTCCCCAGGCCGATCGCGGCGGAAATTCTCCAGACTGACAGCAGCGGTGCGAAACACCTCTTGAAGGACATCGTCCGCATCAGGACCACGCAGATTGAACCCGGCCACCCACCGGTAAACAAATGGGGTATACAGTTGCACCATGGTTTGCCACGCGTCGGGCTCGTTGGCACGCAGCCGCTCCAGCAGGGTAAGCGAGGTGCCTTCCCTCGGCGATCCGGAATCCGCGTTCGGTTGTGCCGTGCTCATGGTGGGGGCCTCAACCAATGCCAGCAACCCGAGATATGATAATTCGTGTCACGGGGAAAGCAATCTTAGGATATCGGCCGACGGCACCCCCTGCGCGGAGACGATATGCCTCGCAACGAATGCTTGACCAACGCTGAGATCGTCGCGTTCAATCTCGGCGAAATGCCCGAAACCTTGCTCGAGGCGGCCGCCGACCATCTGGAGCAATGCGCGCGCTGCGAGCAGGCGGCGCGCCAGCTCGACAGCATCAGCGATGACGTTGTCGTCAACCTGCGCGGCGGCTCAGCCCGTACGGCAACTCAGAGCCCAAATCCGACGCGCATCGGCGACTACGAGGTTCTCGGCGAACTGGGGCGAGGCGGCATGGGGGTGGTGTACCGCGCACGCCACATCGTGCTGGGCCGCGTCACCGCGCTCAAAATGCTGTTGGCAGGGGAATTCAGCGACGCGCAGCAACGCAGCCGCTTCGAAGCCGAGGCCAAGGCGGTTGCACGACTGCAGCATCCCAACATCGTGCAGGTCTTCGAAGTGGGCAGGCTGGAATCGGAGTTCGGCAAATCGCAATCGTACTTTACGCTGGAGTTCGTCGAAGGCGGGAGCCTGGCCCAATGCGTTGCCGGCCGACCGCAGAAACCGCTGACGGCGGCGGCGTGGTTGGAGCCGCTCGCACGAGCGATTCAATACGCGCATGAGCGTGGCATCGTCCATCGCGACCTGAAGCCGTCGAACGTTCTGCTGACTCTCGATGGGCAACTCAAACTGTGTGATTTCGGTGTGGCCAAGGTCCTTACCAAGGCCGAACTGAACACGCGCAGCGGCATGCTGGTGGGGACGGCGGAATACATGTCGCCCGAACAAGCGCTGGCCCGGCCCGACGTTGGGCCGGCTGCCGACATTTACGCGCTCGGGGCGATGCTCTACTGGATGCTGACCGGGCGTCCGCCGTTCCAGGGAACCAGCGTGCTCGACACGCTGGCCCAGGTCTGTAACAAGGAACCGATTTCGCCGGGCCGGTTACAGCCCGGCGTGCCTCGCGACCTGGAGACCATTTGCCTGAAGTGTCTGCAGAAGGATCCGGCCAATCGCTACGTCAGCGCCGCCGCGCTGGCAGATGACGTGCACCGCTTCCGGAGCGGCCTGCCCATCCAGGCGCGTCCGATCGGAGGCATGGCGCGCGGCTGGCGCTGGTGCCGGCGTAATCCGATCGTGGCCGCCCTGATCGCGGCAATTGTGGTGTTGCTGGTCTCGGGCGCGAGCGCCGCTCTCTTGGTGGCGGACCGGGCAATGCGCGATGCCGAAAATGCCGATAACGCGCGCAACGAAATTGCGACCAGGCACCGCAAGCTGCAAGATGCCAATAAGGAGATCGGCCGTCGCGCTTACGCCGCCGAATTCCTCCTCGCCAGGCGCGCCTGGGAAGCGGATGATATTCCGCTCATGCGCCAACTGCTCGCACGCCTGACGCCGGCCGATCCTGCCGAGGATTTTCGCGGCTGGGAGTGGCACCACCTCCATCGGCTTAGTCGCTCGTGGCAACGGACTCTGGAACGCGCCCCCGACAGCGTGGCGGATATCGCGTTCTCGGCGGACGGGGCATCCATCGTTGCAATGGTCAAAAGGGACTTCGTCCATGCCTGGACCTGGTCGAGCAGCACGGAGCGGATTCTGCGCACCAATCAAATCGCGGGCGGCCTCGGCGATCGCCATTGGTTCTCGCCGCACGGCACCCACATCGCTGTGGCCAGTGACACCAGGCTGGACGTGTATGACGTCAAGTCGGCGGAGCAAATCTTCAGCACTCCTTGCCCTTCGCCGGTGACGGCTCTCGCCTTCCGCGCCGACGGCAAACAGATGGCTGCCTGCGGCACGAAAGAAGGCTGGGGACGCCTTTACGATCTCACAACCAGGAAGCAGACAGCAACTCTCAAGCATCCCTTCGCCCTGCCCGAAGCCCTTGCCTTCACGCCGGACGGCCTGCGACTTGCAGTCGGTGGCGAACACAACGGCCTGGCGGTGTTCGACGTCGACAAGGGCCGGCAGCTTTCCTCGGCCGCCCTGCCCCACGCAAACGCGGGCGCGACGCGCCTGGCTTTCAATGTCGACGGCAATATCCTTGCGGCGGCCACGAACACGGACCTGTCTCTTTGGTCGGTGCACCCCTCTGGTGCGCTCGCACAAATCTTGAAACCCCAGCCAAAGATGACCGCCGTTCGAGGCTTGAGGTTTTCCCCACAGGGAAGCCTTTTGGCCGTCGCAGACGCCGATCGGGTCGTCGTGTGGGACACGCAGGCCGAGACAATCCGGGTCGTCATTCCTGCCAAGGCGCGCGCGGTCGCCTTTTCTCCGGACAGCCGGTCCCTCGTCACAGCAGCCGCGACCGGAATCAAGGTGTGGTCCACCGATATCGACGTCGCCTGCACACGATTTCCTTCGGTCGCGTCCCTGTCGTTCAGTCCCGATGGTCTGCGCGTGGCTGCGGTGTCGTTTGTCCCTGTGGGAGATCCACGGCACCGCTATTTCCCGCTCAGTCGGACCGGGACCATCAACGAAGCGTTCAGCAACAAAGTCCGTCTGCAACTCAGCGACGCAAGTCTTAAAAGCTACCTGGTGTTCAGCGGAGATGGACGCTTTGTCGCGGGGGCCGAAGACAGATCATTGAATCTCTGGGACGCCACAACCGGTGTAGCACGTGTCCTCCCTCCTGATCCACGGCAATCCAGAATGGTCCAGGTCGCGCTCAGCGATGACGACCGTTTTGTCGCGGGCTTGGGGCAAGAAGGCGTCATTGTCTGGGACGTCCAGACGGGCAACATTCTCTGGACGCGGTACGATCTCCCCCGCCCGCGCGAAACGATCAAACTAATCGACGCAAATGTGCCACCAGATTGCCTGGCCTTTAGTCCGGGCGGAGCATTCCTCGCCACGGGCGGATTAAGCATGCGTGTGGCGTTGTGGGATGTTGCAAATGGTCAAGAAGCCAAAATCCGACTCGCCGATTGCGACAACACCAGTTGCATCGCATTCAGTCCGAACGGTCGACTGTTCGCCGGCGCGGGCGCGCTCGACACAAGCTTGCGGATCTGGGATCTCGAGACAGGGAAGGTGCAACACATTTTGCACGGCCACCATCAATCCGTGAGTTCCATCGCGTTCACCCCCGATAGCCAACGTCTGGCCAGTATCGATCTCGACAACACCGTGAGAGTCTGGGACACGCGCCTGGGAGAGGAGCTGCTGGCCTTCAAAACCATCAGTGCGCGGGGCACGCTTGCCTTCAGCCGCGACGGCAAGCGCCTCGCCACTCCGGAGTGTGTCTGGGAAACTTCCGAGATCGACCTTCGACGAGCGACGTCGCCTTGAATTGTGGCTTGGTGGTTCTGCAGGCAATAGCGCCGTAAGCACCGGGCACCGCGCTCGCCGGGATCAACGATGGCACCTCAAACACCATCCTGATTAACCACCTTCGCGTCGGACCTGCGGCGAGCGATATGCGCGGCACCTGGGCCTACGGAATTGCGGGAGGAAGTTTCACCGTCTGTGCGCCCCAGGGCGATTGCTGGGGGCCCAATGACATTGCCAATGGCGGTTCGGACGACGTGGCCAAATGACGCCTGGGTCCTGGGACAAGTCAAGTCTCTCCCCCGCCCAAAAGGTACACGTGCCCGCTCGCCGCGTAAAAAGGGGGACTTTTCGGCAATCGAGTGGATCTCGGCCGACGGTACACCTGGTCCGGCAGGGGCTTGCATCGGTCCAGGGTTCGGCTAGAATCATCTCTCCTAAAAGTTCTCGTCGTAAGCAGGGAAACTGGCGCGTGACCAAGCCGCTACCTTACGGCCGCGCCGTGCCGGCGACGGTGATGATCTGTTCGCGCAAGCCGACATCGTCGAGGAATAAATGAATCTGTGTCGCGAATTCGCCGGGTTCCGCTATTTCCAGAGTGCATTCGAGTTCTGCGTTTTTCCCTGGGGGAACTTCGAACGGGATCGAACGCTTCAGACTGAAGCGGCAATTCTGCCCTCAGCAAAAGGAGCAGCCGAGCACGCGGACCGTATGCCGAGTCGGATTGTGCAGCTGATAGGAGACCTTGTTGACGCCCACGGTGAGGCCCGGGAATTCACGGTCCGCATCCTCGATTCGCGCGCCGGCGCCATCGGCAGTCAGGTAGGCGTATGCCGCCAGCACGAACAAGAAGGCCCCGGTGACGAAAAGGAGTTTGGACAGGAGCCGCGTCATGGCGACCTCGTCGAGTGGACCGAATCGATGCGCCGAACCTACTGCGGTAATCCTACGGTTTCGCCACCGCGAATGGTGGCCAGCGCTGGAAGAATTCGGCCGGCGGAGTACGCGACGAAACGCACACTGCCGTCCCCCAGCAACATGTTGGCCCCGCCAGCGTGAAAACTCCACGGATGGTTGGCGTGGCAAAACGTCGAGTCTCCCAGGAATCCCGCGTCATTGACCGCGCTGGCTCCCGTGCCAAAATACTGCGGCGTGACGATGCAGTTCGTATGCTGATACCACTTGGTCACCTTCAGCCCGATCGACACGTCACCGACATCGGCGCTTTCCCACCAACCCCACCCCTGCTGCGTTCCCATGATCGCGGGCGGCCGCTCGGCGACCAGCAATGTGTTGCTGGTGCCGTCCGACACGTCTTCGGCGCGTATGCGCGAATTGAGGAACATGATGCCGAGCGAATCATAATTCTCCCAGCCAGCAACCGCCAGATAGCAGGTGTAGCCATGCCCGTCGTACGAGTTATAGAGCCTTTTGCCGCGCGGATCAGCGGGGCAAGCGAGTACGGTGAGGACTTCGTCCCAGGCTGGGTGCTGCTGGTCGAGGTGTGGCAGAATGCTGCGAATCCATGTTGCCTCGGCGGTCGCCATCGGTAAAACGGGACGGGCTGGCGCAATGGCCGCCCCCGCCACTGGCGGCCCCAGAGCGGCGGGAAAGCAGCTGTGGGCCGCATGGTAGCTGTAAAGGGCGATACCGATTTGCTTGAGGTTATTGGCGCACTCGACCCTCGCCATTGAGGCCCGCGCTTTTTGCGCCGCCACCACCAAAAGGGCCATGAGGATCCCGAGGATTGCGAGGACGATCAGCATTTCGATCAATGTAAAGGCGCGGCGCTCTCCCAATCTCATGGCTTGCGCTCGTTTCTCGGCTCAATACTGGCGCTGATGGGGCTGCTTCCTTTCGGGCCCTCCTCCCGCCGCTTTCTGGCCAATATCAGCCCACAACAAACAGATGCGATTGCAGCACTGCCTATCCACAACCACCACCGCGTTGTTGTTTGCCAAACAACCCCATCCGGTTCCGGAAAGCCATATGCCGAAAGAGTAAATTCTCTTTCCGGTATATCGGCCAGGGACAGGTTGAATGACAATTCTTTGCGGGCCTCCAGCGTTGCACTCCGGTCGAAATACATAACCGTGACTTCCTTCAGAATGGGAAACCCGTCTTTGTCATATCGGTATTGATAGTGGGACTGTTCATCTTTCACTGGCCCATCAGGCCCCCACTGCATTCGGTAAATACATTTCCTCATGACCCAGAAACTGCTCGGATCGAACCATACGGTTCCGTGCTCGACCATTCGTATGGGGTTTTCTTTGGTAGCTCCGCGATTCAAATCGAAATCCACTTTCACCAACTCCTTCCCATCCTCAACGCTCAGCACAACCTGGGTCACCGAAAACTCCGGGCTCGCAATGATCGAGGGCCAGTCATCCGCGAGGTTGAAGCGTATCGCAATTGGCAATAGAGCGACTCCTTTGACTGTGCCAACTACGTCCAGGCCGGGGCGATCTGGTGGAGGTTTATCGATCAAATCCGTGCTCACTTCCACTACGGCCAAGCTTTTTGATTTATCCTCTCGTCCCATTTTGAAACGATATTTTGTGTTTGCTACCGAAACGTGGGCGAGGCTTTCGGCATTACTGGAGCCGTAGGTAGCCATCGACGCACAGCCTGCAGTTTGTTTCAATTTGAAGTGAACTTCCGAGTGCAATTTCTTGGTGGGCTCCGCGAAACGTTTCTCCGCAACATCCCCTTGCAAGCGAATCGCCGTCGCAGAGTACTTGGCCCAAGCGGCTGGCCCCTCCCGGAAGAGCCGATCCTTTAAATCAGGAACGCCCACCTCTTGGGCGTACCCGTCACGGCTAAGTGACAGGGAAGCGAGCATCGTCAGCAGGGTCAATATCAGCTTTTTTCTGCTCTTCATGACCTTACCCCGGCGGTAACCCAATGGTTCAGTACTTTATCACCGACCCGAGCGTTACTATTTCCTGGAGACGGCTCCCAACGAGGACTAGGAATCGTTGGGAGAACCGCCGTGATGTCGATTGGTATGGAAAAGCTATTTTTGGCAGCAACAGTCGACGGTCGTCAATCCACACCCGAAAAGAGACCATGCTTGGCACGTGCAGGTCGCGCAACCAGCTGCGGTGGAGCAACCGCCCGGGCAGAGAACGCCACTAAGCGGACAATACGAAGGGTCGCTAATTCGCAATTCGCAACACGGTATGGCGTTCGGCGGTTGCGTTGCGCTGCTTACAGCAGTGGCGAGAGCGTTCTCCGGTGCCGCCAAGGCACTTACTAACATGAGGGCGGAGCCGACGCAAATGAAGAACCATCCCGAGAACTCGCGGAACCGAAACATAGGGCCTCCTTCGGCAAATACCAACAAACACTGAAATCGTGTTGGAACACCTGGTTTCAGCGACTCAGCTTTTCCCCTGCCCCGCCTTTGTATGCTCGGCGACTGCCGTTACACGTCCGGACAAACGGAACGTTAAGAGTTTTGCGTGGCCATCGTCGGTCATGAGGGCCGCTGTGCGATCGAAAATGCCGTCTGCTGACGGAAGCCGAACCTTCACGCGAATGGCACAACACTCGCCTGGCAGAATGGTCACTGGGTGGCGACGCAGGAGCAATCAGATGTGCCGCCATAAATCCGCACCGGATTATCACCCCAGTTGCGCAGCTCTAATACGGCCTCTCGCATTTCGCCAGGTTGGCCTTCACCCATGTCGACTCGGTGTGGCGAGATCGAAACTTCTTCAGCCCGCAGGTATGCCAAGGCCGCTTGCGTGGAACCGACGGCATTTAACATGTGCGACTCCGCATTAATCGCAGCAATTATCCAAATGACCCCATCGACGCACAATCGACGTAGCGCTATATTTCCGATTTTTTGTCCACAAATTCCCAAATCACGCCCGTGCCTCGACCGTCCCGGCGGAAACAAATCTGACCGTTCGTCGGATGGCGATTCAGCTTGTAAACCGCATCGGCGAGCCGTTGTCGGTCGTCTTTAGCATGGTCGGGTTTCAATGGATTGGCGATCCACGCAGGCCAGCTTTGGCTTTGAAACGCGATCAGGATCGCCCGCTGATTCGCAGCTGGCTTGTCGAGGCGCATGAGGACCGCGCCGTCGAAGACAAGACCCCGAGCGCGTCATTCCATAGAGGTGACATGCCCCTTCCCAAACCAAGTTCGCTATTCGGGTGCATATTATTATCCGGCTATGAGATGCGCGTAGTGGTCTGTTGTATTTGAGATTTAAGACGGATTACCAGAAATCGGTGAACGTGTAGCTCCTATGCTACTAATCGAATTTTGGCTTCTCGAATAGGACATGAGTTTTCGCGATTTTGCGATCACAATGCACTTGGATCACGAAATCGCAAAAGCACGAATCAGTACACCTGCGCGATTGCAATGTCAGCATGATAAGCATGTAGTCCCATCGAATGTTCCGCGCGGACCATTGACACCTGGATGAGGCGACATGGTCAAGCCCCCTCCCTCCCCCTGGGTTCGTGGGCATCTACTCCGGAAACATCGTATTTTCCACAGTTTTTCGGCAATCGAGATGCCCACGACCTGGTGGGCATCTACTCCTCATGAGGGGCTTGCATCGCTCCATGGTTCGGCTAGAATCATCTCTCCCGTAGAGGATTCACCATGGCCAATCTGCAAATTCCCAACCTCGAAGGCGCCGATGCCAAGCTCGGCGAGCATGTCTTCGAGTTCGTGCAATTCCTGCTCGATGACGATCTCAATCTCACTCCCGCGGGCAATCTCACCGGCGATGCACGCAAGAAGTTGCGCGATCGGCTCAACGAGCTGATCGCCGCCGAGGAGGCCGGCAGCCAGGCGATGAGCGAGGGCAGTCCCGTCACCCCCGACGCTCCAGCCGCGGAGGCGCCATGATCGAGCGACTTCGTCTGCGCAACTTTCGCCGCTATCTCGATGCGACGCTGCGCTTTCAGCCCGGGCTCAACTTCATCGAAGGGCTCAACAACGTCGGTAAGACGAGCCTGTTCTACGCGATTGAGTATGCTCTGTTTGGTCGGGTCGAGAACTTCAAAACCGTCCGTGCCCTGATGCAGCCGGGCAAGCGCTCGCTCGGCGTCGAGATCGTCTTTGCCAACGCCAAGGGGGAACGCTTTCTCCTGCAACGTATCCATCAGATGCCGCCCAAATCGAAGAAGACGATGGACCCGGCGTTCACGCTCAAGGCCGTCTCTGATGAGGGCGAACGCTATCTGCTCGCATCCGACTTCGGCGACAC
>DASRSQ010000827.1:0-3994 GCA_035656475.1 Gemmataceae bacterium
GTTCGACCCCTTCGGGGTATGCCGCTGCTCGCGGATTCATGTTTTGCATAAACGTGCAATCGCTGACCTGATAATCGTCGTCCCTGCCACACACTGTCAGACTAATTCAGCATAGCAGCTAGGCGTTCCCACGAAACAATCATTTCTTTCGCACACGCGCCACCTGCCGGTGCACCTCGGCGACGATCAACTCCTCGACGCGCGGCCCCCACTTGCATGGCAAGCCGTAATAGATCATCGACGTGTCCCCTTCGTAGCGCCCCTCCTTCAGCACGCGCAGCGAGGGGATGTATGCCATCACGTCGTTGGCGTAGCCAGTGACCCACATCGGACCGAGTTCCTTTTTGAGTCGTAACGAGTAGTCGACGACGACTTCGCCGCCGAGCGCGATCCACGTCAGGTCGCCGACTTGCCAGGCTTGCACCGGATAGGCGTACTTCTGTTTCAGCGACCCGGTTTTCTCGATCTCCTTGAGCAGCGAGCGAGCGCGGGCGGCGATGAAGCGGTCCTTGCTCATCGTGTCCTGCACCACCTTGTCGCGCGTCGGCAACTCGCCGAACGGCACATCGACGGTCGCATAGGTTGTTGTCAGTATCGGCCGGGCCGACGTCATCGGCGCCTGCACGACCTCTGCCACCGCGTCGGCGAGCTGCTTGCCGTAGACCACTGCCAGCTCGTTCTTGCGGCGCGGCAACGGGTTCTGGTCCGCCCCGCAGCCGGCGAAGAACAGCGCCGTCGCCTCGGGATAACGCTTCTCCAGCTCGAGCTGCGCGAAGCCGGGATAGTCGCCCGACCAGAGATAGAAATCCATCACCGTCGCATGACACGCATAGCCAAAGACGATCGCCTGCACTTTGCCGTCCGGATTGCGCACGCACAACACCGGCACATCGTGATCGATGGGCCCCTTGAGTTTGCCGAGGTCGCGCAGCTTTGGCACATCCTTCTCGGCATTCTCCCGGCGATTCGTTGCGAATGTGGTGTAGCCCGTGTTCCACGCGACCTGTGCCGGCTGCATCGCCTTGGCCGCGGCGCCGACGAGGTCGACGAGCTTGTCGTGCAGCTCCTGCGTGTACGCCTTCACGAGTTGATGCTGCTTATCGTCGAAGTTGTACATCGAGATCAGATTGCGGCCGACGACCGGCCCGCAATGCGTGTGCGAAACCGCCAGCATGATGTCGCTGCGCTCGAAGCCGTGCTTCTTGCGAATGTCCGCACAAACCTCGTCGGACAGCGTGCGATCGATGCCGACGAGATCCATCGTCACCAGCACGCAGCGCTTGCCGGCGACATCTTGCAGGACGAGCGCCTTGGCCCAGAGGTCGTGCACCTTGCCCTCGGCCGGTTTGTTGCGGCCGCCGTAGCCCGACATCCACATGTACTCGCGCGGCGTGATCACCGCTTTGGCGACGCCGGCCTGCCACGATTTTTCCTGGGCAATGGCGGCAGGCGCGAATAATGCGATGATCGCAACGGTAAGGATGCGACGTGTCATGGTATCCTCCATTTTGTTTAGCCCCGCCTCGCAGGGGCGGGCGGACAGTATCCACGTCCTGAAACGCGTCACGTCCGCCCGCTTCTGCGAAGCGGGGCTAAACGAATTCATTTCACGGACAACAAATACCCCATCAAATCCGCCATCTCTTGATGGTTGATCGATTTCTCCAGCCCCTCCGGCATGAACGACATGCCGGTCGAACGCAGCTCCGAAATGTTCACGCGCAACACCGTCTCGCTGGTTCCATCCGGCCGGCGCAGCGTGATGCTGGTCGCCGTCTCGGCGGTGATCATGCCCGTCAACGTCAGGCCGGCATCGGTGACGACGTAGTACGTGATGAACTTCGGCAACACCTCGCGATTTGGATCGAGCACGTTGAGCAGAATGAAATCGGCCCCGCGATCCTTGATTGCCCCAAGCTCGGCCCCGATCTGCTCGCCGACGCCTTCCAGTCGATGGCACGCCGAGCAATGCTTCTTGAACAACGCCTTGCCGTTGGCGGCATCTGCTTTGAGCGTGAGCGCTTTCTGATATGCGTCCACCACGTCCTTGCGTTTGGAGAGTGCGGTCCCCTTGAAGAGTGATTCGGCTCGTTTTCGTGTCTTCGGGTCCCCAAATTTTTGTAGCAACTCGATGCGAGCCGGATCGATCTCGCTGGGCTTGATCTTGCCCTTTTCGACGGCATCCAGAAAGGAATTCACGGACGCCGTGCGAACGAAAAGCGTCTCCGCAGCGCTCGCGCGCAACTTCGGGCTGAGGCCAGGCCAGGCATCAATGATGATGTCGGCGACGCCGGCGTTTTCGATCCGCATGAGACTCTCCAGGGCCGCCTTTTGCACAGGTTCGGGCTGGCGAAACTCGAGGAAATACGTGAATTGTTGTTTCAGGATTTTGCCGAACCTGCTCGGCTGCAACGAAAGCGTGCGAATGGCTGCCGCACGTTCGTCGGATGGCTTTTTCTCGTCGTTGGCGGTGCGAAGAGCGCCGATCCACACGCCATCCAGCAGGTCGCGCGCCTTGGCGGACGTGATGATCTTCTGGGCCTTGGCCGGCATCTTCGAAATCAGGCTCGCGATGAGTTCACGGCCTTGCGCTTCGGGCAGCTTCTCGATCGCCGTCATGCACTCCACGACCTCGTGAGCCTGGTTCGCGGCGCCAGTTTGCACAGCGAGTTCTTTCAAAAATTGAACTCGTTCCGGCGACGGTCGCCCCTTCGCATCACGAACCAGGTAGCTGAAAAGATCGCCGCGCTTGCCATGGGCCGAGGTCAAAATCGACAGGCGCATCCACGGGTCGCTGATGTCTCTCTTGGCCAGCGCGTAAAGGATCTGAGTGCGCCATTCCCCCTCGACCATCCCGGCGGAAAATGCCAGTTGCAGGCGAACGCGAGGGGAAACGTTTGACGCCATCTTGATCATCCGCCGAGGAATCGCGGCGTCGTCCTGAAATGCCTCGGCCAACCGGAGTGCGTGCTCGCGCACATGGGCATCTTCAGCGAGCAACCCGGTCATTACATGCTCGGCCTGAAGCGCATTAAGCCCAGCCAGAGCATACAACGCATGCACACGCGCCAGTGGATTTTCCGGGGTGTTAACCAGCGCAGTCAACGCGGGCACGGCGCTATTGTCCTGCCGTTGATACAGCAAGCGCGACGCGGTGTCGCGATGCCAGCCGTTGGGATGCTCGAGCAGCTTGACCAGCTCCGTCGTCGTCGCCCTGCTCAGCTTCGGCGTCGGGCGGCGCTTGAAGCCGTCGGGCACGACGCGCCAGATGCGGCCGTGGTTGACGCCGGATTCGATGTGCAGATGCTTGAGGATGTCTGGCGGGATCGACTCGACGGTTTCGATGATCTCGCGATAGTGGTCGATGACATAGAGGCTGCCGTCCGGCGCGTTGGCGAACTGGCATGGGCGGAACCAGTTGTCGGTCGACGCAAGAAATTCGCCGTCCTTCTCGAAACGACTGGCGGCGAGCGCGACGCCTTTTGGCTCCAGCTTCGCGTGGAAGACGAGGTTGTTCGAGACCTCGCCGACGAAGAGGGTGCCGCGGTATTCGGGCGGAAACGCGTCGCCGCGATAGACGGTGACGCCGGTGGTGCCGGTGAAATGGCCGGAGACCTCACCGGTTTCGGTCGGGCCGGGCACGGCGCCGGAAAGGCGAAGGCGAGTGCGAACCACGCGCCACGGCTCGTTCGGGCTGATGCGTTTCAGATAATTCTTGCGTTCCGCCGTGTGGATGTTGAGCAACGGCGGCGGGGCTTGCACGTACGGGTTTTTCTGCAGATAGCGGCCGTCGTACATCAGCAGATGGGCTGGATTCGAGTTGTCGCAGGTGAAGGTGCGGCCCCAGTCGTCCATCGACATGCCGTGCTGGGCGCTGCCGGCGACAAGGTCGAACTTGAGCGAGCGCGGGTCGAACAGGAAGCTGTGCCCTTTGACGTTGAACAGCTTCGCGTCCTTGGCCTCAGCACGTTTGACGTTGCCGCCGGCGGCGCTG
>DASRSQ010000828.1:0-11937 GCA_035656475.1 Gemmataceae bacterium
GATTCGGCCCGCTTCCTCACGGGCGCGGCTCGGACCAGATAACTTCTTTTGCAATCGGTTTCTACATCCGCTCCACGGTCTTGATCCCGAGCAACTCCAGGCACAACTGCAGCACGCGCGCCGTCAGATCACACAGCAACAACCGACTCTGCTTGATCGCGTCTGTCTCCGCACGCAGCACCGGGCAATTCTGGAAGAAGCCGCTGTACGTCTTCGCGAGGTCCCACAAATATGCGGTGATCGCGCTCGGCTGATACTCCGCCGCCGCGCTGAGCAACGCCTCCTCGAGCCGCAAGAGTTGCAGCGCGAGCGCCCGCTCATACGGCGTCTCCAGCGACACCGCCGGCGGATTCTGCCGCAGCGTCGCGGGATCGACCTCGGCCTTGCGGAAGATGCTGCGATTGCGCGCGTAAGCGTATTGCATGTAGGTCGCGGTGTTCCCCTCGGTCGCGAGCATCTTGTCGTAATCGAACTTGTAATCGCTCGTGCGATTCTGACTGAGGTCGGCGTACTTGATGGCGCCAATGCCGACCGCTTCAGCAATCTCTTTTTTCTCCGTATCGCTCAGCTCCGGCACCTCGTGGCCTTGCGCGACACGATCGGCGAAGCTTTCGAGATATCGCGTTTCGCCTAGTTCCACCGCCTTGTTGATAAGATCGATCAACTCGGTGCCGTCCCCCTTGCGCGTCGAGATGGGCTTGCCTTCCTTGCCCAGGACAGAACCGAAACTGATGTGAGCGAACTCGACACTCGTGATGCCCCAACGTTTCGCCGCCTCAAATAAATTGGCGAAGTGCTGCGACTGGCGGAAATCGACGACGTACAGCAACGCCGATGGATGAAACTCATCGAGTCGATAGCGAATGGTCGCCAGATCGCTCGTCATATAAGTAAAAGCACCATCGCGCTTGCGAACGAGAGCAACGTTGTCCTCGGTGAAGCGAATGATGACGGCGCCTTCCTTGCCTGGCTCCGCGACCTTGGCCACTGTCAATGCATCGACGATTCCGGGCAGCATCGGATTGTAGAAACTCTCGCCATGTTCGTGGTCGAATGTGAGGATGCCGAGCTTCTTGTAGACCTCGTGAATCTCCGCCAGGCAGTGCGGCATGAACTCGCGCCAGAGCTGATTGTTCTCTTGATCCCCGTGATGCAGTTTCGCCGTTTCCGCCCGGCATGCTTCCGCGATCGGGTTGACAGAGGCCTCCTCGTCCTCATTGCCGATCAGCTTTCGTACCTCGATGTAAATACGCGCCAGCTCACGCACGGGATCCTTCTTGTACGCCTCCTTGTCGAGCAGGTTTTTGTACCCGTAGAGCAGGATGCCGAATTGCGTGCCCCAGTCGCCGAGGTGGTTGTCGGTGATGACCGTGTGGCCCAGGAATCGCAATAGCCGGGTCAGGGCGTCGCCGATGATGGTGCTGCGCAGGTGGCCGACGTGCAATGGCTTCGCCACGTTTGGCGAGCTGTAATCGATGACGTACGTCTTCGATGCCGTCGCCTTGGCGACGCCGAGGCGCTCGTCGCACGCGATCGCCTGGACCTGCTTGGCGAGCCAGGCCGATTGCAGGCGGAGGTTGATGAAGCCGGGGCCGGCGATTTCGGGCTTTTCGAGCAGGTCGCCGCAATCGAGGCGCGCGACCAAGTCGGCGGCGATGTCGCGCGGGTTCTTGCCGGCGAGGGCCTTCTTGAGCGCCATCGCGCAATTGGCCTGGTAGTCGCCGTGCTTGGCGTCTTGCGTCGCCTTGATCATGGCAACGTAGGGCTCGACGTCATCGACGAGGCCGGTCAGCGCGGCGCGAAACTTGGCTTGGATCTGATGCAGGAGGTTCATGGGGAAATGATATGATCAGCAGGAAGATTAGCCCCGCCTCGTAAAGGTGGGCGGCCAGGTGGATACAGCCCACCCGTTTCTGCGAAGCGGGGCTAAACAATCACTCACGCTTCCAATCAATTCGCGGCGCGTCGGTCCACAGCTCTTCAAGGGCGTAGTACGCGCGCGAATCGCCGTCGAAAACGTGGACGACGATGTCGCCATAGTCCTGGGCGATCCATCGGCTCGCCTGGTAGCCCTGGATGCTCAGGCGCTTCTCGTCTTGCGAGCGCATGTACGCATCCACTTCCTCAGCAAGCGTGTGGATCTGCCGACGGCTTCCGCCAGTCATGAGAACAAAGAAATCGAAGATCGGCGTAATGCGGCGGAGGTCCAAGATTTGGATGTCCTTCGCCTTGTTATCCTCGCCAATGCGGGCACACTGAATAGCCAGCTCCAGCGAGACTTGTTCACGGGTGGGATCGCTATGCAGGATGGCGTTGTTGCTCAAAGGACCTCCCTTCTTTCCCTCGCGCGTCATGCCAGGGCCAAGGATGGTCACAGGTTGCCGCGCGTGTTCGATGTTTCAGGAACGGAATAGGGACATCGTACCACGGCTGCGAGTTCGCGCCCATATCGGATAATGTCCCGCCATATGAATTCTACGCGAAGACCCCGGCAGCTGGAGCGAGAAAATGTGCGGAAATTCCCCGATGTTAACGGCAACGCCACACCGCGCGCTCCGAAATGCCGAGCTTCGCCAGCGTCGGCCGAATCTCGTCGAAGTATCGGCTCGCATCGGACGGATACCCGGCCGTCGGCTTCAGGTCAGGGATGTGCGACTTCCAGAAGCGATTGAATTCGCGCATCAGCAACTCGCGCACGTACTTGCTGAACATCGACGCCAGCGACACCGTGAAATTCTCGACGTCCGCCTTCGGCGTCACGACGATCTGCACGCTCCGATCCAGCCCCACGACGCGATACACGCTGCGCATGCGGCCTTCTTCCTCGGCCAGCACCATGCCCTCGCAAAACGCTTCTTGTAAGAGGGCACTGTAGGTATTCCGCCCGCCATGCTTGTCGATGACGAAGCGCATCGGCTCAGCCGCGGTGTGTTCGACGCATTGCCGCATCAGCTGCGTGACGGCGACGCTGAGCACCGCGCTCTTGCTGTCCCACTTGTCGATCAACTCGTTGAAGCGCGGCGCCGGCACGATCACGCTGCGGCAAAATCCCCACGCCACATCCGCCGACGCACTGACTGCTCGCCAGCTGTCAATCGCTTCCGCCGCCGCGTCCGGCTCGACCTCCGTTGGCAACGGCGTATCGCCGACAAACCATGTCTCGCCGCGCAAGCTCGGCACGTCGCCATGCGCTAGATCGCCGAGCAAATCGTGCAACGTCGCCGATGGCGCGAAGAAGCCGCCGGCGTGGGCCGCGAGCACGCTCTTCTCCAGGTCGCACCAGCCGCTGGTCGGCGCATACACCAGCTTCGAGTCGGCGACGACCATCCGGCCATCGGCATCCTCGTCCGCTCGGCGAATCTTTTTCTTGAGCAGCTTCCAGAGGCAGGAACGGTGCAACTTGTCAGGCACCCGGCAGGCAACGAGCGTCATCACGAACGGACCGAGGTTGGGGCCGTATCCCGCCTCGTCGATGCCGATCTGCCAGGCCATGCGGAAGCCCTTCCGAATAGAATGAAGCAGGCATGGCTGCCGGCTACCTGCTGCCTGCTATCTGCTCTTTTCTATGAAAGGCGAGGATGCTCAAGGACAATATCTTCCAGAAAATCATCGACAAGCAGATCAAGGCCAACATCGCCTACGAAGACGACCAGTGCCTGGCGTTCCACGACATCCATCCGCAGGCGCCGGTGCACGTGCTGATCATTCCGCGCAAGGCGATCGCGACACACGCCGACCTCACCGACAGCGATCGCGAACTGCTCGGGCACATGCATCTGGTCGCGATGAAGCTCGCCCAGCAGCTCAAGCTCGACGACGGCTATCGCATCGTCATCAACTGCCTGGATCGCGGCGGCCAGACGGTGCCGCACCTGCACATGCACCTGATGGGCGGCCGAGACTTCCATTGGCCGCCGGGATGATTGGTATTTCTCCCCTCTCCCTCTGGGAGAGGGGCCGGGGGTGAGGGCCATGGTATCAAGAAACTGAAAGTTCAGCCCTCACCCCCAACCCCTCTCCCAGAGGGAGAGGGGAGCGGCCTCGGAATCGTACTCTGATTCTGTCTGATATGACAGGTTCAAGAGCTCGCCTTGACGCGCATTGCCCACCTCGACCAAAATAGCCCGTCACACGCGAAAGGAAGCGCGCCATGTCTGAGGACCGGAAGGGACGCCGGCTGGCCTTGTCGCCGGCTCGCAAGATGGTGATGGAAGTTCTGCACCACGCCCAGCAAGTGCCGACGTTGCCGCTCTCGAAAGTCGTCCGCGTTCACGCCCTGGCGTCCGCGCGCTCGAGCGGCGCGTTCGTGTCGTGGACTGCTCTTTTCATGAAGGCGTACGGCATCGTCGGCCAGCGCAATCCCGAGCTTCGCCGGGCGTACATTCGCTTCCCCTGGCCGCACCTCTACGAGCATCCGATCAGCGAATGCGGCCTGCTGGTCGAACGCGAACACGAAGGCGAGAACATCGTCCTTGGGGCCAAGATCCGCGCACCCGAGTTGCACACGCTCGCTCAGCTCGACGGATTCCTCCGACATTTCCGCGAAACGCCCGTGATGGAAATCGGCAACTACCGGCAATGGCTGCGCACCGGACGCATGCTGGCCCCGATGCGCCGCCTGATCGTGTGGACCTCGCTACACCTCTCCGGCTGGAAACGCTGCAAACGCTTCGGCACCTTCGCAATCTCCAGCCTGGGAAGCCTGGGGGTCGAACAGCATCATCCGCTCGCGCTGCAGACGACGTATCTCACCTTCGGCCCCATCGCCGCCAACGGCGAGGTGACTGCAAAGATCATCTACGATCACCGCGTCATGGACGGCCGCACGGTCGCGCGTTGCCTTTGCGATCTGGAAGAAGTGCTCAACACCTCGGTCCTGGACGAACTGACCGCCATGATCCCGCTGAAGCCGGAAACCGCGAAAAAGGATCTCGCTCCGCTTGCTCTCGCAACCGGCCGGCGTGTGCCCAAGTGATGCGTCAGAACTGATCGGCACGCCAGCGATAGGTGGCGTCCGCCGCCTGGCCTGGCCGCACCTGGATAGTTTGCACCTGCTCCTTCGCCTCGGCCCAAATAAGTCGCACGAGCACGCTGGTCTCCGGATCGCGCTCACGGCGCGTCACCGTGTAGTTCGGCATCCAGCACACCAGCTCGTACGTTCCTGCCGGCACTTGATCGAGGTGGAAGTTGCCGGCCGCATCGGTCCGCACAAAATACGGATGCTCGGCAACGAAGAGATGCCCGTGCAGCCAGTAGTAGCCAGCCCCGCTCGTGAGATCGACGATGCCCGGCTTCGCCAGCGTCCGCTTGCTGACCTCGTTCGGCTTCTGCAACGGCGCGGTGAAGAACGCCGCCCCGCGCCCGCGCAACAGATGATACTCGGCATCACGATTGACAATATCGATCGTGCTACCGAGCTTGGCGAAGCCGACGCTCGATACGTCTTTTCCCTGATGGATCCGCATCGCGCGATCCTGAAACTCGACGCTCACCTCCGCATGATCCCACGGCTTCGCAACCTTCGGATCGACGCCGCGCAGAAAGACAACCGCGTCGCTGACGCCATGCGTTTCGGAGTTCACGCGCGGATAATGCGGCAACGTGCAATGGACCGGCTTCTTGAACAGCAACGGATTGAACGCAATCGTCGACACAACCATCGGCTCCGCAACCGGCACATCGCCATCCCACACGACGCGTCCCTGGATCGTGCCGGTGTTGCTCGCGTCGAATGCGGACGCCACTGGTTGCGGCGGGGCGTTCGGCGTCGGCTCGTTCACCTCGGTGCAGCCGATCAGCGCCATCAGCGCGACGGCGAGAATGCGTCCATGCATGAGATTTCTCGTGAGATTGCTATTTTCCCGCGGGGATTTCAGGAACATTCCACAGCTTGATCGTTCCGCTCCAGTGTCCCGAGACAAGCGTTCTGCCGTCCGGGGAAAACGCAATGCACTCGACGCAATCGTCCTGCACAACGACCGTACTGGCGAGTGATCGATCTGACACGCGCCAAATCTTGATGTCGCTGGAGATGCGGTCAGGTCGTCGAAGAAGTGGCCCATTAACTGCGCTGGCAGTCGCGAGGAGTTTCTTGTCCGGGGAAAAGGCAAGCCCGGCAATACCTGACGCGAAACCCGTGATTTCGCCTACTTCTTTGCCGGTGTTCGTGTTCCATAATTTGACATCGGTTGAGGCGGAAGCGACCAATTGATTGTCATGCGTGTTTGCAAGCGATAGGATCGTGCCCGCGTGACGGCAAACCCATTCTTGCTTGCGTGCTCTGTCGGCAATCTTGATCCCTGTGTCCGTGGACCAGGCGACAAGGTTGCCATCCGCGGAAATGAGGATAGCGACCTCGTCAATGAAAACGTATTTCTGAAGGTTTTTTCGCTTCCAGGTTTGCGTGTCCCACTCGTCTAGGACTCCATTGGAAGTAAGAGAATGGAGCGCGTTTTTCGATCCAGCGAGTTTCACCGCGCACGCCATTCCATTGCTGACCACCACGGTTTTCAGCGGCTTTCCCGATTCCAGGTCCCAGAGCTTAATTTCTCCCTCGGGTAATTCCTCACCGATCTTTTCCAGCTTCGAGTTGTAATGAATGACATGTCTCTTTCCGGAGGCCACGGCCAGCTGCTTCCCGTCGAGTGAATAGGACAGTCCGTAGACATGACCCAGGTGCCCCGGAAACTCTCGGGCGAGTTTTCCGTCCGCAGTGTTCCAAACCTTCACGATGCCATCTTCGCTGCCCGACGCTAGTGTCTTTCCATCGGGCGCGAATTCAATGGTATGAATTTGTACTCGCTTGAATCCTTGTCCCGCCACTGCCATTGGCAGCAACAATGCAAGCAGTACCGGCATCAAAGCAATTCGCATCCAGTTCACGGCCTTGCCCTCCATGGACAACCGCGGTAACGTGATTTCAACTCATCGCAATGAAGGAGCCGCCATGCCTGCCGCCGCGACCAAGGGCTATTTCGCACCCTCGCCGAGGCGCCGACGGTCCCCTGCCCTTGCGGCGAGAGCACCCGGCCGATCACGCGAGCCGACACATCAGCGTGCAACTTGCACGTCACCTTCATCAAGGACTCCGTGCTGCACTACCACAAGGAGTGCACGGAAGTGTATTTCATCTTGGAGGGTGAAGGCAAGATGGAATTGAACGGCGACGTCATCGACATCGCGCCGAACGTGATCGTTTACATCGAGCCGTACACGCGTCACCGCCTCTGGAGCGATGCCGGCGTTCGCACGATCGTGTTCGGGATGCCGGCGCTGAATCCGGCGGATGAATATTTCGACGTTTAGCCCCGCCTCGAAGAGGCGGGCGGACAGGATTCTGTTTCAGCAAATGGATCACGTCCGCCCGCTTCTGCGAAGCGGGGCTAAACGCGTTAGTACCATTCCGGCGTCACCAGCCACTGCAACGCGCCGAGGCCCTTGGCGGGAAGTTCGCCGCAGGTGATGTACACGATACCGGCCTTGGCCACGTCGATCTGATACTTCTTGTTGCCCAGCAACCAGGCGGCATATTCGCCAAGGTGCGGCATATGCCCGACCAGCCCAATCTTCTCGCCTCCCGACTTCAGGATGTATTTGCTCAGCTTGCGTGGTTTACCCGAAGGGGCGAGTTGATCGCACGTATCCAGCACCAGCTCCGGCTTCGCCCACACGCGCAGCAGGATGTCCGCAGTCTGCCGGGCGCGCAGGAGCGGACTCGTCAGCAGCCGATCGAGGACGATTCCTCGCGCCTGCAGCGCCTTCGCGGCCCGCTCGGCGTCCGCCTCGCCCTTCTCGCTCAGAGGCCGTTCCTCGTCATTGGTGATGCCGCGTTCTCCTAACGCCAGCGCGTCGGCATGTCGGATCAGGTACAAGTCCACCGGTTTCTCCGTTGAATTCGAGATGGAAATGGCCAGGGAATTTCACCATCTCTTCGCGCAGGCTGAACCAGAGATATAATAAAACACCTCTCTATTAGGACCACACTATTTTCTGCACGGATCGAAAACTTCACACAAAGGAATTTCAAAAAATCGAGGTAATTTTGGCCAGTTTTTGGAAATACCGAAATGGGATCGGCTTCGAGAAGGTGCCGCGATAGGCGCCCATCTCGGGCACGTTCATCGCTTGCGGCTTTCCCGAAGCTGATTCCATTTCGGTATTTCCAAAAACTGGCCAAAATTACCTCGATTTTTTGAGGGTCAACAATGAAACGGACGGATTTACGCAACATTGCCATCATCGCTCACGTCGACCATGGCAAGACGACGCTGGTCGATCAGATGATGCGCCAGTCGGGCCTCTTTCGCAGCGAGGAACTCGACAAGCTTCAAGGCGGCCAGCATGGCCTGATCCTCGACTCGAACGATCTCGAGCGCGAGCGCGGCATCACGATCCTCGCCAAGAATATTGCGCTCACGGTGGCGGGCGTGAAGATCAATATCATTGACACGCCGGGCCACGCCGACTTCGGCGGCGAAGTCGAACGTGTCCTCAAGATGGCCGACGGCTGCCTGCTGCTCGTCGATGCCGCCGAGGGACCGTTGCCGCAAACACGCTTCGTGCTGCGCAAGGCGTTCGAGTGCGGGCTGCGGCCAATCGTCGTCATCAACAAGATCGATCGGCCCGACGCACGGCCGAATGCGGTGCTGAACGAGGTGTTCGATCTTTTCGTCGAGCTGGACGCGGACGATAAGACGCTCGATTTCCCGACGATCTACGCCGCCGGCCGCAAGGGCATTTCGACGAATGATTTGAACGTGGAAGCCGTCGATTTCATGCCGTTGTTCAACGCGATCATCAGCCACGTGCCGGCCCCAGAGGTGGAGTTAGAGGCGCCGCTGCAGATGCTCGTGATCTCGCTCGATTACAGCGACTACGTCGGCCGCATCGCCGTTGGCCGGGTCAACGCGGGCAAGATTCGCAAGAACCAGCGCATCGCGTTGCTCAAACACGACGGCACGCGCATCGACAGCACGATCAAGCAACTCTACACCTTCGATCGCCTGGGACGCGTCGAAACCGATGAAGTCACCGCCGGCGATGTTTGTGCCGTCGTTGGCATCGAGGGACTCGACATCGGCGACACCATTGCAGACGTCGATAATCCAGTCGCGCTGACGCCGATCAAGGTCGACGATCCGACGCTTGACATGCTCTTCCGCATCAACGATTCGCCGTTCTGCGGCCAGGAAGGGACCTATGTCACGAGCCGGCAGCTGCGCGATCGCCTGATGAAGGAGCTGCAATCCAATGTGGCGTTGCGCGTGCTTCCGAGCGGCGACAAGCGCGACGAATTCTTCGTCTCGGGCCGCGGCCTGTTGCACCTGTCGATCCTGATTGAGACCATGCGCCGCGAGGGATTCGAGCTGTCCGTCGGCAAGCCGCGCGTCATCTATCGGGAGGTCGATGGCAAGACGCTCGAGCCGATCGAGTATCTCGTGATCGATGTGCCGTCGGCGCACGTCGGCTCGGTGATGGAACTCGTTGGCAATCGCCGGGCGGAGTGCGTCAAGCTCGAAACGCGCGGCGACAACTCGCATATCGAGTTCACGATTCCCGCGCGCGGCCTGATCGGCTTGCGCACGCGCCTTCTCAACGCCACCAGCGGCATGGCAGTCATGCATCACACGTTCTACGACTACCAGGAGATCCGCGGCAGCATCCCGAGCCGCATCAATGGCGTCATGGTGTCGACGGAAACGGGCAAGACGACGCCGTTCGCCCTGGATGGCCTGCAGGAGCGTGGCAGCCTTTTTGTCGGGGCGCCGGAACCGGTCTACGAAGGCCAGATCGTCGGCGAGCATTGCCGGGACAACGATTTGCCCGTCAACGTGTGCAAGGAAAAGAAGCTGACGAACATGCGTGCGTCGGGCTCCGATAAGAGCATCATCCTCAAACCGCCACGGCGCATGACGCTGGAGCTGGCGCTCGAATACATCGAGGAGGACGAGCTCGTCGAGATCACGCCGAGCGCGATCCGCTTGCGGAAGATGTTCCTCAAGGAAAATGATCGCAAGAAGCAGGCCCGCAAGGAAGCTGCGCAGACATCGTGAGTTTTCCGAGGGATTCATGAAGCAACAACTCTGCTCTGCGATTCTGGTAGCATTCTCGATCGGCTTCGTCGCGATGGCGCAGCCGATCGAGTCCGCGACAGCACAGAAAAAGACGGAGGCGAAGACGCCCATCGTTGTCTCCGGCGCCGTTCTGGCGCAAGCGGTGCAAGATGATGTGAGCGCCGCTGCAAAGATGTATCACCTTACGGAATTGCAAGTCGACGGCGTCATCGCGGGGCAGTCCGAATTCAAGGAACGAATTGCGATGCTTCGGCTCGATTTCATGGTCAAGGACCCCAAGACGAAGAAGATGACGGACTTCTCCATTTTCTGCAGCCTAAAGGAGCCGCTCGCGAAGGGAGACAAGAGACTCGACGAACTGGCCGTCGGTAAGAAGGTGACGGTTCGGGGCACATCCACGGCGATGGGCAACGGTCAGGTCACGCTTACGGGCTGCCTGATTGTGCCCAAGAAGACAAACGCAAAATATTGAGAACTGCGGACGTCAAAATGTCCCTGCGTGGCCTTGTCCGGCAATGCCCGAAAATTTATTTTCCCTTGGTTAAATAATCACAACGAGTTGCGGACGAAAACGAGTTGAGAGTGCCGGACCCGCATTGACATAATCGGCAAAGACGGTATCCTTCCCCTTCGTAATGACATGGCAGCTGCGATGTCGCACTGCTCAAAACCCTCGTGAATCTGGCTGCGGCGCGGCCGCAATGGTCGTAACGCCCAAGTGTTCAGAGATTGATGCCGGCAGCCATACAATCGCAATACCGATAGCCGCTCGAAAGAAACGAACCAGGTTCGCCCGCTGAGACCGCGCGCTTGCACGAAACCGACGCAGGTTGCCGAATGGTATTTCGCCCGCGCCACGGATGGCCGCAAATATCGATCAAGACGGTCGAGGGTCAAGGGTAGGAGCCCTGAAGAAATACCATTCGCGACTTGCGTCGAAAAGGCTGCACAGGATGCATGGAAGGTTCCCTGTGAGCCGCTCCTGATCGATTGCGATCAGGAGTGCCGACCTGCCTCCGGGCAGGATGGTCCGGCATGGATGCTGACCAGGCAAAAGGCCGATCACTCGCCAGGAAGGCGCGGATCGGCCTTTTTTTTGCGCCATGATCAATGTTGCGGCGTCAGCAGGTTCGCGTCGCGCGCCAGTAGCCAGCGGCCGTCCGGTTGCTTCCGGAAGACCGTGAGAATGTGTCCATCAAGCTTTCGCGGCTCGCCTGCCGTCGGCGTGATGGTGATCGTGAGATGATTGAGCGTGTAGCCGACATCGCCGACGACGGTCACTTCGCGCAGATCCATCGTGGCGTCGATCGCTACCTTGCCCTTGCCGGCTCTTGACGCCGCCTCGAACTCGGCTTTGCCGAACGGTTGCTGGCCGACGGTGAGGAAGACAACATCATCCTGCATCAGCGACAGCACGCGGTCCGTGTCGCCGGCTTTCGACGCATCAATCCAGGTCTGAATCAGATCGCGAATGGCTTGTTCGTCGGAGGACATGCAGAGTTTATTCCGTGCCAGGTTGAAGGCCTCGTAGGCGAGTTGGAACAGTTCGCGCTGTCTTTGAAAGAAGCTGTCATGCGTGTACGATTCTTGAAGCGAACAAAGGTCTTTTCTGCCTTCTTCGTCCGTCTCGAAGACTTCCACGCGAAATGTCAGTGTCCGTTTTCGCACCGCCATTTCACTGATTTCCCGCCGCCGCAACGGGATTGAGCGGCCCCTCGTCGAAGACGCCCATCTTGCGGAATTTCTGGTAGCGCTGCTCCAGCAAGTCGGGGATCGGGATTTGCTTCAACTCGCGCAGCGAGCGCAAGAGATATGCCTTAAGTATGTTGCCCATCTGCACCGGGTCGCGGTGGGCGGCGCCGAG
>DASRSQ010000829.1:0-9730 GCA_035656475.1 Gemmataceae bacterium
TGTTCACGCCTCGTCCTTCCAAAAATTGGGCTGTTCCCCAACTTCTGAGGAGCGGTACTTAGTAGCCTCGACCGGTGCCCATCATGGATCCGCCCATGCCGCCCATGCCGCCGCCGCCGCCGCGACCGCCGCCAGGACCGCCTCCCATGCCCATCTTGGGATCAAACGCATTGTGAGTGGGATCTCGGGGATTGTCGAACGCTTGCTCGGGATAGGCGGGAACCGCGTACTTGGCACTATTCGGAGGCAAGTTGAGCACCTCCGGCTCCGGCGCGGGCTTCAAGTTCGGTTGCGGCGTACGGCATCCCGCCGACAACGCCAGCACGAACAACAGGCATGCCCAGATTCCCCATCTCGCCGTCATGGGTCGATCCCCTTTATCGGTCCATGTGTGAGGGCGGAGTATAGCGACATACCCTGTCGCCGCAAGACCAGAATCGGCACGGCGTCACAGCGAGCATTAACATTCGTTGCCGCGGAGCAAGTCAATTGCAGATTTCAGATTGAGGGCTTACTCCTCTGCAATCCGAAATCTGAAATCAAGTTCATTTCTTGCATTCCTTGCCGCCGGCCCAGAGCATTTGCATCAGGCAAAGCGTTTGGCCGCCGACGCGGATGGGCGTCATCGGCTTGGCGCCCTTGTCGGGCAGAATTTCGATGAGGCCGGTGCCGTCCTGCGTCATCTGGGCGACCATGATGCCGACGATGTCGTGATCCTGCCCGGGATCTTGCTTGCCAGCACCGCGCCCGCCATCCAGGCCGCAGGCGTGAATGAATTCATGCACCACGACGACTTCCTTCTGACGATCGGTGGCATTGACGATGTTACCGGGCAGGAAGGTGACGGCGAACATGATCTCGTTGATGCTTGGATCCTTGATGGTGGTGGTCTGCCCGTGCAGCCGACTTGGCGTGAAGTCGGTGCGAGTCTTGACCGTGGTGCCCTCATAGGCGCTGTTGCCGGGCCAATCGTAGGTGTCGGGTCCCGTGGCGACGCGCAGAACGATGTTCGCTTTCTTCTCGTCGTCGACGAGCGCCAGCGTGACGCCGAACTTCAGGCCATTGAAGGTGTTGACTGCCGCCTTGATCGGCACTGCCCAGGAGCTGGCGCTGTTGAAGACAGCCAGTTTTTTTCCTTCCTTGATGCTTTTCAACCAGGGGGTCGGCATTGCAACTCCTCGTATCGACGTGCGCAGATTGCGGGCGAGATGTCGATGTTTCTCCGTTACTTCCATTATCCGCGCGGGGTGTGGAAACGGACAAAAAAAAGGACGCGCTTCGCGCTCAGCCGCCGCGGCGAATCAGGGCGGCGAGATCAAATTGCTGAGCACCGGTCAGCGAAGTGAAACGCTCGGGATGGCAGGTGAAGACGAGGACCTGCAGCGCCCCTGCCCCGTCCTGGCCGCGCGCGGCTTCTTCCAGAATGTCAAGCATCCGCGTGTGCTTGCCCAGGTCCGCATGCGCCAGCGGATCATCCAGCAGGGCAACCGTCGGCTCACTCCGCGCGAGTAGGCCGCCGACCGCGAGGCGGATGAGCAAGCTGAGCTGCTCGAGAGTGCCGAACGACTCATCTTCGAGCGCAATCGCCGTCCCCGCCGGCGCGTGCAACGGCTCCAACTCGCCCGGTAGCAAATCATCGTCAAAGCGCAGACGCGCGTAATCAGTCAAGCCCAATCGCTGGGCCCAATCCATGACGCGGTCGTTGATCGGCAGCGCCGTTCTGCGAAGCTGCTCCTCGTGGATTTCCTCGAATAGCTCCTTCAAATGCCGATGCGCACTTGCTTGCAGGGACTCGCGGGCGAAGTGACGCTCCAGGTCCGCAAGCGTCTGTTCCGCCTGGACGCGCATCTGGTGCAATCCCTCGGTCCCCGCGAGCTGCGTCTGCAGGCGCAGCAACGCGTCTTCGTTCTCGCGCGAGCGGATGGCGCGCTGACGCTGCACTTGCACCGCCTCGTGACAGCGTGCGGCCACGGCGTGATCGGCGTCGCTCAAAGCCGACGCATCCAACAGTGCCTGCGCGCCACGCAGTTGTCCCGCGGCCTCCGCGACGGCTGCCGTCAGCGCGGCGGCATCATGCTGCGCCAGCTTCTCCGTCAACGTGCGCACGGCGATCGACTGCTCGACGATGCCGGCGTTCAGGCTGCGCTGTCTCAGCTCGGCCTGAGCCAGCGCCATCTCGGCAACGGCGAGTGCCTGCTTTGCCGACAGCGCCTCGGCGTGCAACGATGTCTCGCGCGCATTGAAGTCGTGCCGCAGCCGCTCCAGTTCTTGCAGGTTCGGCATCCAAGCGGCGAGATCGGGACGGCGTGCGAGAATCGCTTGCCGCTGCGCCGCCAGCGTCGCTGGCTCGGTTTCGAGATTTGCAGGTGCCATGCGAGCGAGAGCATCGCGATGTTGGTGGGCTTCCTTCTGCACCGCCTCGCGTTCGAGTCGGCGCCCGACAAGGGCATCAATGCTGGAGGCCTGGGCAACGTCGAGACGTTCCTGACACTCGCGTTCAAGCTCGGCACAGCGTCGGGCCAGTTCTTCGAGAGCGCGATCTTCACGCGCCCGGCCGACGCGGATTGCGACATCGCCGAGCGTGAGCTCGGCTTGCTGGCGAACGTGCCAGCGTTGCTCCTTGCCGGCAGCGACCGCGACCTCCTTGCCTGGCTTGCCGTCGATGGTCGCGTGGGCGCTGACCGGCTTTTGGGGCAAGAGCGTCACATGAATCTCGGCGGCTTCGAGCTGGGCGCGCAGCTTGACGGCCTCATCGCGCTGGCGACGCAGTTCCTCGATCTCGTATTCCGTCAGCACCGCCGGGCCGGCAAGCAACGGCTCCAGCTCCGCCAGCTTCCGCGCGTGCGTCTCCCGGTCGGCAACTGCCTGAGCGAGGAGCGCCGCGCGTTGCGCGAGATGCAGGAGCTGCTGGCGATCATCGAGCGCGCCACGCTGCTGCCAATGCTGTTCGAGCGTTGCGTCGGCCAGTTCGAGACGCGCCTTCGCCTGTTCGACACCTTCACGTGCCCGGGCCACATCACGTTCGGCGGCGTCGATCGCCTGTTGATTGGCATCGAGGCTGGCCATCGCGCCTTTGAGCCGTTCTGCGTCGGCGGTCCATTCACGTTGCTGCGCCTCGGCTTGCTCGAAAAGTTTGCGCGCCTGATCGCGCGAACGGACAGCGAGGTCGTGCCGGGCCTTGCGCACTTCGAGCGCTTGCAAGTCCGCCTGCATGCGCGCGAGATCGTCTTCCGCCTGCTGCAGGTCGCGCTTCAGTTCCGGCTGCCGCTTGAGCGCCTCGTCGAGCTGGCGCAACGCCGCCTCGGCCTCGTGATACTGTCGTTCGACCGCATCGCGGGTGGCGCGGGCCTGATCGACGTCGGCCTTCAGGCGCGAGACGGGTGACTCCTTGCGATCCTTCATGGTGCCGGTGAACCAGTGTTCGCAGGCTCGGTCGAGGCGTTCCTTGAAATCGACATCGGTGCCGGTGATGAGGGAGCCGAGCACGGTTTCGAGCGACTTCTTGAGGGAAGAATCGAGCTTGTCCTGGGCGGGCAGGCGGAAGTCCTGTTGATTGAGCCAGAGCATCTGGAAGACGCCGGCGCCGGAGGACTGAACGCCGAGCAGATCGCGGACCTTCTTGGCAGCGGTCTTGCCGCGATCGAGCGTGGTCCAGACGCCCGCGGTTTGCTGTTCGAGCCAGGTGTCGCCGAATCGGGATTTCGCGAAGGTCTTGCTGATCTTGTAACGCACGCCGACGTGATCGAACTCGATGACGACCGACGGCGTCTGCTTCGAACGCCAGGGGATCGCGCCGAGGATGATCGAATCCTGGCTGTCGTGTTGATGGTCGAACAGGCAACTGCGGATCGCCTGGACCAAGCTCGACTTGCCCGTGCGATTCGGGCCGTGCAGAAGGACGATGCCATCCTGGAGATTGGTGAGACGAAGTTCCTCGATGCAGGCCCAGTTGCGGACTTCGATCGAGCGGATGCGCATCAGCGTGCCCCCGTGGCGATGCCATACAGGAGCAGGAGCGACTGCCAGGCAACTTGCCGAACCGCAGGATCGGGGCTTTGCGTCTCCGCGCGTAGCCGGTCGTAGACCGCGCGGACGACGCCGTTGCCCGCGAGATGTTGGAGCTCGGCGTCCGTGGGTTCAGCGACCAGGCGATCGGCGTCGAGCTCGGCCCACAGATATCGGCTCAGCACTCCCCCCTGCCCTCCCGCACGTTCGGCATCGAGCTCGTCGAGCCGTAACATCGCCTGCGCGGACAGGGTGCCATGCAGGCAAAGGCGCAGGAGGTGATTGCCGCCGCTCTCGCGCTTGCTGAGGCGATCGATGAGCGAAGCGAGTTCGGCTTCGTCGTGCAGTTCGTGCGTCTCCTGATGCCATTGCAGCCGGCCGGTGACGATGTCTTCGATTTGCGGTACGGATCCTGGGCCCTCACCCCCCGCCCCTCTCCCAGTGGGAGAGGGGAGACTCGCATGGCCATTCTGATGTTTGCCGTTCACCGCTGGCGGATCGATGGTGACGATGAGGGCGTGCCCTTTGCCGTCGTCGGTGAACAGGTCATTGCGATCGGTGTGGGTGTATTCCGCCCAGCCGGTCGCGAAATCGGGATTCTCGAAGAACCTCATCGGCTCGTGGACGCCGGGATAGACGGTGCGGACGACGCCAGCGCGGTCAGCGTGGCGCGACGGGCAGTGCCAGTGCCCGAGCGCGAGGTAGTCGAGGCCTTTGGCATCGGCGGCGTTGCGGTCGATGACGTGATCGTCGGGCGACAACGGGCCGCCGCAGCGGAGGCTGCCATGCGCGAGGCCGATGCGAATGCTGGTGTCCCCGTTGCTGCGGGAGGGAATCCAGCGCGTCGGGTCGTCGAATGAATTCTTGCTTCGCAGCGGGCACGGGAAGAGGGTACCGCCCGGAATCGGCGTCGGCTCCGCCTCGCGCAGCACGTACACCGTGCGCGACGTTGCCGCATTCCACGGCGCCCGGCCATAGACGCTGTCGGCGGTGAGCGGATCGTGATTGCCCGGCAGCACGTAGACCGGCACGCGCGCGGCTTCCAGCAACTCGAACGCTCGCCGAGCCGTGGCGAGGTCAACGAGGTTGTCGTCGAACAGATCGCCGGCGATGAGGATGAAATCGGGCTTGAGTGCGGGAACTTGCGCGAGGAGATGATCGAGTGCCTCGATGCGTGCTTCCTGGACGCGGCCGTTGACCTTGGCGCCGAAGCGCGTCACACGCAGGCCCAGGTGCAAATCAGCGACGTGGAGAAATCGCATGCGCGATCATCCTGAACGAGAACACATCCTTCTTTCTGATTATACGCCTGTGCACATCGCGATCAAGTCACTCGGCGGCTCTGGTCTGCATGGCCAAGCATCGTGGTGGCCGATCCTTACGTGGCCGCGATGATGGTAATGCTACTTCTTGTCCCCCTCGAACCTCGGCCGCACGATCGATTTCTTGTCGCGCACTAAATTTGCTTCGGGTACGCGCTCGGAGGCAATTTCGATCCAGCCGACGACGCGCGTTTCCTTGTTCGGCGGGGCGATGGCTCGAATGAGATGCCCTTTCTCGTCGATCAGAACGTAATCGCCCGCCTTGACCGTCACGGAGGCCTTTTGCGGGAAGCCATCCGGACGGTAATCCAATTCCAACTCCGCTTTCGCGTCCTTCGGCTCCTTGCCGGTTATTTTCGCAGCTTTGAACTCGGTGCCGATGAAGCCGCCGCGCTTGGTAGAGTTCGCGAACCGCATCATACCGCGGAGCGGAATCGTCCCCGAGTTCCATGCGGGGACGATGACCCCTTTCGGCAGATCCGGCTCCGCAATTCGCTCGAAAGTCGCGGCCTCTCTGCCACAGCGTGCACGGTACACACCCCCGGCAACACCCATCACTTCGTCGGTGGCAAGTTTCGCCCCCCAGACCATTTGATAATCCCAATCCGGGAGTTCCATCGTAAGCATGCACCCGCCTCTGCCGCTACAGTAGGCCTCGACCTTGCCCCCGCCGTAAGCACTCGTCGAGCTTAAGGGGACCTTCTTGAAATCTATGTATTTCAAGACGGCGTCTTCCCAAACGCCCTGTGCCGAAACCTGCAAAGCCACGGCGCCACAAAATGCCATCCCCAGCAAACCTACCCAGCCATTCGCTGCTCGCATGGTCGTACCTCCTCAGTTGCGCCAAAGCCGCCTTACAACATAGTTGGACCTGAACCAGGTGAACCTTCAGGAGTTTGCGATCCGACATCGCGCCCGTCACCCTATTGGTTCCGACATGTGTCCGGAAGTGGGAAGGGTCAATGGCGGCCCCTGACTCTGGGGGCGAGCCCGTTTACGCTTGCACTCGACCGACCGTTCCACCCAAGATGCTGCGCGACTCATTGCGCGGTTTCGCTGCATCGCACGCAAGGATAACGCGGAGCACGGGCAGCGCGACCCCACCGTCAGGGGCCGCCATTGCCTTCGGCCGACCTTCCCGCCTCCGGGCACATGTCGGAATCAGCAACCTGCCAGAGGACGTACCCTATCACAATGTTCCGGGTGGCTCCGGGTCGCCTTCCTTGATAGCATCCGATGCCGGGCCGCCGGCGTCCCCTTTCGGCGGGTAGCGGTCGTCATCGAACACTTTCAGGCGACGCTCCAGGTCCGCATCGCGGGTCTCGTCGTTTGCTGCGAGGCGTCTGCTGTAGTTGGCGACCTTGACCCAGAACGCGATGAAGCAGCCGAGCGCGGTGAGGCTCAATCCGAGCGTCAGGAAACCGCCGAAAGGTTGCAGATCTCCCGCGCGGCGCACGATGTTGGTGATGATGCCGCCGGCCATATTGACCGTCCAGGCGATGAGCGCCACGGTTTTGCCGTAGTCGCCTCCCTCGTCGAGGCCGCGATGCTGAAACTCATTCTTCAGCGAATCAGGCACGCGGACGGCGACCACGAAACCCCACACGATGTTGACGCAAGGCACGAACATGATCCAGACGGCGCCAGGCTCCATCAGGCGATTGGAGGGAGCGACTCGCTTGAGAGCCTTCTGAAGGGTGAGGAGAAAAAAGATGTAGATGACAAGGATGGCAAGCAGGAGCACACAGAACGCCGAAGGATCAGGGCGAAATCCCAGCGGTCGATCCACGGTTCACTCCGCTTCTCGCGATGGCACGTCCGGCACTTCCGACAGGAACGGAATCTATTCCACGAGTCCCGTGGCATAGGATTCCGATCCGGTCGGAAGCGGCAGAACTAAATCGAATGGCTTTGGCGCGTAAGATAGAATCCCTATCGGTCGCAACGGATTCCACCAGTCCTCGCACGCTTCAGACAGGATCGGAATCCTATCCCACGAGCTCCGTGGCATAGGATTCCGATCCTGTGAGAAGCTTCAAAATCCTGCCTCGTGGCGCAGGATTTCGTGCTGAAAGTTGAAAGTACTGACAGGATCGGAATCCTATCCCACGGGGCCGGAACGGCTTCCACCGGGCTACTCGGCGGATTCTTCTTCGCTCTTCTCCTCCGGCGGGGCGGCCGTCGGATCGTTCATCTCGCCAGGAACGGCCTGGGCCTCGGCGGTTGCCATGCCGCCTTCCTTGCCCTGCTCGACGTCTTCGTACTGAGCGCTGTCGAGGATCAGATCCAGCGCCTTGCGTTCGATGAGCTGGGCCGCCAGCGTTTCCATCAGGTCGTCGCGCTCGAACTGGGCGCGGATGCGGCGCGGCGATTCGCCGTAAACGTCGGCGATGCGCTCGATCTCCACATCGATGTCTTCCTGATCGATTTCGATCTTCTCGGCCTCGGCGATCTTCTGCAGCACGAAGTGCTCTTTCAGCGCCTGGGCTGTGCTCGACAAAACATCGCGCTGCAGCATGCGTTCGCGAGCTTTGATCTCGTCTTCGCTGACACCCGCCTCACGCATTTCCATCACACGGCGAGCCAGCGTCTTGCGGGCCTGTCGTTGCAGCAAATCCTGCGGCAATTCCCATGTGGCCGACGCAGTCACAAGGCCGAGCACCTGCTCGCGGATCGACTGGCGCTGAGCGTATTCGAGGCGGCGCTGCAGCACGACGCGGAGGCGCTCGTTGAACTGGTCCACGTTCTTGCACATGTACTTTTCGAGATACTGCTCATCTAGCTCCGGCAAGCGCAGCGACTTGACATCCTTGACCTCAAACGTGGCCTGGACCGTCTGCCCCTTCAGGCGCGGATCGGAAACCGCGTCGGTCATCGAAATGTCAACGGTGCGCTTGTCGCCGGCCTTGGCGCCGATCATCTGTTCGCCGAACTTGGAGGCGACGCCATCCTTGAAGGACAGGCTGTCGTCAACACGCAGCGTGATTTCCTTGGCCTCGCCCACCTTGGCATTGGCGAAGTTCGTCACCATATCGACGATGACGTAGTCCCCCTTGGCCGCCGCGCCATCCTTGGGGATGAGCTGGCCATCGTTGGCCAGGACGCGATTCTTTTCTTCCTCGACGTCGGCATCCGTGAAAGTCCGCGTCGGACGCTTGAGCTTGAGCCCCTTGTATTCCGGCAAATCGAAGTGAGGACGGACCTCGACTTCGAACTCGTAGACGAAATCGCCCTTCTCCGGAATGTTCAGGCCATTCGGATTGAGGTCCGGCGGGCTGAGCGGGGCGACATCGAATTCCTCCGCCAGCTGTTCGAGGCTCGCGAGCAGGATCTCGCCCTTGACCTGGTCGCCGACTTCCTTCTTGTATTTACGCGTGACGATCTGGCGCGGGGCCTTGCCGGGGCGGAAGCCCGGGATCCAGGAATCGCCCATCAGTTCCTTGAACTTCTTGTTGAGCGTTTCGTCGATGTCGGCACGTTCGACGGTGACCTTGATGTGCTTTTTGCAAGGGCCGATGTCCTTGATATCGACCGTCTGCTTGAGCTTCTTCTTTTCCTCGGCCGGCGGCGCATCGGGATTGGCGGTGTCGGTGGTGGTCGTTGTTTCGTCGGCCATGGTCGCCCCTCGTTTGGCAGAAAAAGGTGTCAGAATCCGCTGTGGACTCCGACACCTTTTGCGGTGTTTCACATGACTTCAGAGCGGGTGATGGGGCTCGAACCCACGACATTCACGTTGGCAACGTGACGCTCTACCACTGAGCTACACCCGCAGGCACTTGGAAGATTATAAACCCGCGTCAACCGATTTCAAGTGGGTCCGGTGAAAAGTTCATCCCTACTTATCCCGTTTTTCCGGCAGGCGCACGACGCGGCTGCTCTCGAAGTCTGGGCAGACCTCGATCAACGCGCCCATGACCGCAGACGTGACAGGGTTGCCGTCGTCTTGCAGAGTTGCGAATACGCCGTCCGGAGCCGCAATGACGATTTCGATCATCTGCTCGATTCCTTCCCCCAAGGCGACGGCATAGGACAACGTGCACGTCGCGAGCGCCTCCGCCGCCTCCTCTTCTCCCGTCGAACGGCAAATTTCGATGGCATCCTGTTTGAGATTTGTCGGCGCGGGCAAAGGGACCTTGGCATCATCGAGGACCGCGACGAATTGGCCGTCGATTACTTCAATTCGCAGTTCCGGTATCTCCATCTTCTTGCTCCGGATTTATTGTGACGAGCAGAATCATGGCTTCACGAAGTCCCAGGATCGGGCACCGAGCGCGCGACCGGTATACTAAACCGCCGAGCGGATGATCGTGACGCTTGGATTGTTGGCAAGTCTGTCGGATTTACAACTCGTACAAGCTGGGCAAAATATTTCGGTTCTTGCTTGTGTTGCGCCAACCTTCGTG
>DASRSQ010000830.1:0-5463 GCA_035656475.1 Gemmataceae bacterium
CGCGTCAACCGGATGCGGATACGCGTTGGCGCGCGACAGGGCTGCGATCAGTTCGGGCAAACTCATCACGACTTCCGCTGTACGCCGTGGCATTCGTCGTCCGAAAGGTGATGCTTCTTGATCAGGCGATACAGAGCGCGGCGGCTGATGCCCAGTGTCTTGGCCGCATGGACCTTGTTCCCCTTCTCGTGCTGCAACACTTCAAGTACGTGCTTGCGTTCCATGGCACGCAAATGACGAGAGTCCATCGCACTCGCAGCGGGCGCATGGCCGTGCTGTTCGACAAGGTTTTCCGGCAAATCGTCGAGCGTGATCGTGTGCTCCTCCGCGAGGATCTGGGCGCGCTCGAGCACGTTCGCCAGCTCGCGAACATTGCCCGGCCAGTCGTAATGCGTCAAGGCATCCAGCGCGTCCGGCGTGATCGCAAACGGCGTGGGACCGATCTGCCGCGTCATCAGGAAATGCTTCACCAGCTCCGGCACGTCCTGCTTGCGATCTTTCAGCGCGGGCAGATTGATCGTGACGACGTTGAGGCGATAGTAAAGGTCTTCGCGAAACTTGCCCGCCTTCAGCTCGTCCTCGAGATTCTTGTTGGTGGCGGCAAGAATACGCACATCGGCGATCCCCTCATGCGTCGAGCCGACGCGGCGATAGTGGCCGTTCTCGAGAACGCGCAGCAGCTTCGCTTGCAGGCCCGGCGCCATCTCGGCGATCTCGTCGATGAACAGCGTGCCCCCCTCGGCGACCTCGATCAGGCCCGGCTTGGTCTGGACCGCGCCGGTGAACGCCCCCTTCTCGTGACCGAAGACCTCGCTTTCCAGCAGCGTTTCCTGCAACGCGGCACAGTTGACGGTGACGAGCGGCCGCGTGCGGCGCGGGCTGTTGTAGTGCAACGCGCGAGCGACGAGCTCCTTACCGGTGCCACTCGCGCCGCGGATGAGGACGGTGGCGTCGGTCGGGGCGACCTTTTCGATGAGCTGCATGACGCGCAGATGCAGCGGGCTGGCGCCGACCATGCGATAGCGCGGCGACTCGAAGCCGATGTGCTCGACCCATTGCCGTTCGCGCCGGGCGAGCGAAACCTTTTCGAACGCCTTCTGCACGTGAATTTCGAGCTCGTTGAAATGGAACGGTTTGGTGAGAAAGTCATAGGCGCCGGCCTTCATGGCCTGGATGGCGATCTCGATGCTGCCGTGCGCGGTAAGCATGATGACTTCCATCTCGGGATGGCGTTCCTTGAGCCTGCCAAGGACATCCAGGCCATTGATGTCGGGCAGGCTGAGATCAAGCAAGGCGATGTCGAAGCGATCGCGCTCGGCCAGGGCAAGGGCGTCCGCTCCCGTGCCGGCGGTGCTGAGCTTGATGCCCTTGCGATCGAAGCGTTCCTTCATCATGTCCAGAAGCGCTTCATCGTCATCAACAATGAGCAAGCGAATGGTCAGCGGTTTATCAGGGGACGCCATGAGCGAGCCTCGAACTTTGGTAGGTCAGGCTTTCCAGCCTGACAGAACCCGCAACCGACGGCATTGTCAGAGTAGACCGAATCGACTTGCAAGCATCATTTTCATTTTATCGTGGCAGGGTTTTTTATGGGACAAAATATTTGCCCGAGCCGGCACCTTGATTTGGCTTATCAGCGCTACGCGCTCGCCAAGGTCTCGCTGCGATGCGGCTGCAGCCCGAAGGCGTGCCAGATGCGTACGATGGCGGATTGCGAGAGGCCAACCGTTTTGGCCATGGAGCGCGTGCTCCAGTGGGTGGCGTTGTCGAGCTTGGATTCAAGGGTGCGCGTGATGACCTCTTCGACTTGGGCATCGGTGACGGTGCGTGGCGCGCCGGGTCGCGGCTCATCGACGAGACCATCGAGGCGGTCTTGGACGAATCGGCGGCGCCATTTACCAACGGTAGGCTGTGTGATATTCAAGGCGGTAGCAACCTCGGTGTTCGTTTGGCCGTCCGCACAAGCGAGTACGATGCGCGCACGCAACGCAAGCCGTTGTGCGGAGGTAGCTCTTCTGGTCCAAGCGAGCAAGGTTTGGCGTTCGTCGTCGCTGAGAGTCAATGGAGCCTTGGGGCGTCCGATCGCCATGGTTTCTCCTCCTTTTCGAGGAGTCTACCAGAGTTAAGCTGAGGGCGCAAGACTTCTTGAATGAGATTTCGACTCAGGACGCTTAACTGCCGCCAGCGCCACCTGAGCCTTAACCGCCGCCGTGTGGGACTTCCGTTTCTTTGGCATGTTTACCCCTCTCTTGGACAGCCAACAGTAGCTTATTCGACTGTCCAGTTTTCGGGGGCCGCTTCAACGCAATCTGAGGTCAATGGACTAATCGCCATCAACGACGTACAATGCGGAGGGAACGGCTTTCGTGATTCCAGGAGAGGTGACAGAGCGGCCGATTGTGCCGGTCTCGAAAACCGGTGTTGGTGAAAGCCAACCGAGGGTTCGAATCCCTCCCTCTCCGCTTGTTTCAGATACGTTGAAACGTTGCAACCCCCCCGTGTTTTCTGGGCTTTTCGGGTCTCCCGAGAAGCCCTTTTTCTTTCCCGAAGTCAGGTTTGGGGGCAATTTGGGGGCAGCCATGACCCTGCGTTGGGGTTATGTCGATTGCTCTCACCCCACGGTTCCTTTCGAATATATCGGGGGTGCTGTATGGCCTGGCTCGAACAGCGTGGCGACAAGTTCCGCATTGCGTTTCGGTTCCGGGGCGAGCAGTTCCGCGTCAACCTCAAGGAGACCGAGCCGAAGGAAGCGAACGGGTGTCTTGCCCGACTGGAAGAGAATCTCCGGCTCGTCGAACGAGGTCGACTCGACGTTCCGCCGGGCGCCGACTTGGGGCTCTTTCTGATTTCGGACGGCAAGCTTGAGAAGCCGGTCGAGTTGGTTCGAGCCGTCCGGCTGAGCGAACTATTCAAGACCTACCAGACCGAATTTACTGCCAGCGCCAAGGAATTGATCACGCGGGCGATGGAAGACATCCACATGAAGCACCTCGCCCGCATCATCGGCGGTCACGGGAATGAAGGTCTCGAAGTTTTACGTGCAAGCGCAGGATTGTGAGTGCCACTTCGCACTGCTGAGCCTGCATCAATCGGGCAAGCCGGCCTATGATGGCTCGTTTGGTTACGGCAGTTCTCGGGGCCGTCGGCGATCGCGTTGGTCCTACGACGACAACGATGAAGAGAGCGAAAGCGGTTCTCCCGATACCGAATTTGAAGAGATCTCCGGCGCAAACGCCCCGACCGCCGCCGGTCGTCTTGCCGCGAAAGTAGTCGAACGGTGGGACAAGGTGCCGCCAAATCATGAGTTTTGCGTCTTGGTGCAGACAAGCGTTTGCGAGCGCCTGCGCTGCGATCCACGCGCCATGAGCAAAGAGCGGCGCGCGGCCTGTGGATCTTGGGCAGCTTCGAGTCCCGCCCTCTCCGCTGATCTGCTGGCCGATGTGTCATAAATCTTTGACCCATCGGTCTTGACCGACTTGACAGACCAACCCCGACGCAACAGCATCGGACCCAGGTGAGGGGTGCCGGTCCCATTTACCGAGTTACTAAACCGCCGGGCGGACGATGATGATGCTGCCGTGCATTTCCAATGTAAATTGCTGACTGACAATATTGCTAATTGTACATTGCCCATCAAACATCCAGTTCTTCCGCCTCCACCTGGTTCGCTGACTCCATGATGAACTGATAGCGCGTGGCCGGATCCTTGCCGAGCAGGTCGCTGAAGGTTTTGTCCGCTTCGATGATCGAATCGATCGAGACGCGCAGCAGCTTGCGCGTCTTCACGTCAAGCGTCGTTTCCGAGAGTTGCTTCGGGTTCATCTCGCCGAGGCCCTTGAAACGCATGATCTCGGGCTTCGCATTCGGCCGCTTCTTCAGGATATCCTCGAGGATCTCTTCCTTGTGGGCGTCGTCGCGGGCCCAGGTTTTTTCCTTGCCGACCTCGATCGAGTAGAGGGGCGGCAGGGCGATGTAGAGGTGCCCCTTGCGGATCAGCTCCGGCATGTGGCGGAAGAAAAACGTCAGCATCAACGTTGTGATGTGGTGCCCGTCAGCGTCGGCGTCCATGAGGAGGATGATTTTGCCGTAGCGGAGGTTGTTGATGTTGAATCCCTCGCCGGCGCCGGTGCCGAGCGCGGTGACGACATCCGCGAGTTCCTGGTTGCCGAGCGTCTTGGTGAGCGTGAGCCCCTCGGAGTTGAGCACCTTGCCTCGCAAGGGAAGGACGGCCTGGGTGAGGTTGTTGCGTCCCATGGTCGCCGACCCGCCGGCGGAATCGCCTTCGACAAGGAACAGCTCCGATTCCTCCGCATCGGTGGTCTTGCAATCGCGCAGCTTGCCCGGCAAATTGAGCCGGCGCGAGGTGGCCGACTTGCGTTTGACTTCCTGGGCCGCTTCGCGCGATGCCAGGCGAGCGCGCGCCGCCAGGACGATTCGGCCAATGATCGCGTCGGCCATCGAGCGATTGGCGTTGAGCCAGGTCTCGAGCGCGGGCCGGACGAAACCTTCGACGACGGCGGTCATTTCGGGATTGCCGAGCTGGTCCTTGGTCTGGCCGCGAAATTCGGGGTTGCGAATGAAGACGGACAGGATGCCGACGATGCCTTCGCGAATGTCGTTGGCGGTGATGTCGATGCCCTTGACCTTGACGTCATGCGTGTCCATGAAGTTGCGGACGGCCTTGACGACGCCGCTCTTCATGCCGGCTTCGTGCGTGCCGCCGTCGCTGGTGCGGATACCGTTGACGAAGGAGCGGAAGGTCTCGTCGGTCGATTCGGTCCATTGCAACGTCAGCTCGACGGCCTCGTCTCCTTCCTTGTTGGCGTAGAACGACGTCGTGTTGACCGCGGGCTTCTGGCTCTCGGTGACGAGTCGTGCGAGGAATTCGGGAAGGCCGCCCGCATGCGTGAGGTCGATCGACTCGCCGGTTATTTCGTTCTTGAAGTGCAGCTTCAGGCCATGATGGATGTACGCGACGTCATCGAGGCGCGTCTTGATCCAGTCGGCGTCGAAATGGGTGACGCGGAAGATTTCGGGATCGGGCTCGAAGTAGATGGTCGTGCCATGCAGACGATTGGGGCCAACCTTCTCAAGCTTTCCGGTCGGCACGCCGCGCTTGTAGGTTTGGGTCCACTCGTAGCCGTCTCGTTTGATGGTGACGACAAGTTTGCGCGAGAGGGCGTTGACGACGGACGAGCCGACGCCATGCAGACCGCCGGACTTGAAGTAGCCTTCCTTGTCGCCGAATTTGCCCCCCGTGTGCAGCTTGGTGAGGATGAGTTCGAGCGTCGGAATCTTGTACTTGGGATGCATGCCGACAGGAATACCGCGGCCATGATCGACGACGGTAATCGCGTCGCCGGACTTGTGCAGTGTGACGGTGATGGTATCGCCATTTTTATTGAGGAATTCGTCGATGGAGTTATCGACGATTTCCCAGACGAGATGGTGCAGCCCTTTCTT
>DASRSQ010000831.1:0-5055 GCA_035656475.1 Gemmataceae bacterium
TCGGCGCCGGATCAAACGGGCTCGGCTTCGGCTGCGGAAGCGGCATCGGATCATTGAACGGTTTCAACGTGTCCTGCGATCCTCCCGGCGGAGGAATCACGCCGGGTTTGAGCCCGTCTTTCGGCAATGCTCCGGGCTCGCCCGGCGGCTTCGGCAGACCACCAACCATCGGCAACGCCCCCGGTTCGCCTGGCGGCTTCGGAAGTCCTCCAACCATCGGCAACGCTCCCGGCTCGCCCGGCGGCTTCGGCAAGCCACCCACCGTCGGCAACGCTCCCGGTTCGCCCGGCGGCTTCGGCAAGCCGCCAACCGTCGGCAACGATCCCGGCTCGCCCGGCGGTTTCGGCAATCCACCCACCATCGGCAACGCTCCCGGTTCGCCCGGCGGCTTCGGCAATCCGCCCACCGTCGGCAACGCTCCCGGTTCGCCCGGCGGCTTCGGCAGACCGCCAACTACGGGCAATGCTCCGGGTTCGGCGGGCGGCATCGGCAACGGCAGGCCACCAACCGTCGGCAACGCTCCAGGCTCTACCGGCTTCGGCAGCGGCAGGGCTCCAGGTTCGCCTGGCTTCGGCAGCGGCAACGCTCCGGGTTCGCCTGGCGGTTTCGGCAAATCGGCCATCGCCACCTGGCCCAGACCTCCAGGCTTCTGATCGGCGATCTTCTTTTTCAATTCCTCTTCCGCCCGCTTCGCCAATTCCTCATTCCGTAGCCGCTCCCGCTCTTTCTCGATCGCAGCTTCCTCAGTCGGCGTAGGCAACGGCAATCCGCCGACGATCTGCAACGGCGGCGAGGTCCCCTTCGATGACTTGCTCTGCGCGCCATCCTTGCGTTCGCCCATCGGATTCTTCTTCTGGGCGGCGGCCACCTGCGACGATTGCGGCTTGGCTTCCTTCTTCGCCTCGGACTTGGCGTCCTTGCTATCCTTCGCGTTCGACGTCAGCACCGCACCGGGAACCACGGTCTGCTCTTCCTCCGTTCCCTCGCCGCGGTTCCACTTCGATGCCACGACGATGCCAACCAGGCATAGAAACGAAGCTGCGACGACCAGACCAATCTTGGTTTCGCGCGTCATGTGCCTCTCCTTCGTATCCACGGTCGCTAGCCGTTGGTTAGCGGCTCACGCTGGGCCACCCGCAGCTTGGCGCTGCGAGCACGCGGGTTGTTCCAGATCTCCGCCGCGCTCGCCTGAACGGGTTTGCGGGTAAGTTCCTTAACCAATTCCGGCGATTTGCGAAAGGCCTGTTTGACCAGGCGATCCTCCAGCGAATGAAAGCTGATCACTGCCAGCCGGCCCCCCGGTTTCAGGCACTGCGGGGCCGTTTGCAGGAACCGCTCCAGGGCCCCCAGCTCATCATTGACCGCGATTCGCAACGCCTGGAAGACGCGCGTCGCCGGGTCGATCGCGTGCCCCTTCGATCTGGGCACGCAGCGCCGTACCAGCTCCGCAAGCTGCCCGGTCGTTACGATCGGCGTTACTTTCCTGGTTTCGACAATCGTCCGCGCCACACGTCGGCTGAAGCGCTCCTCGCCGTATTCCCAGAAGATGTCAGCCAGCTCCTTTTCGCCAAGTCGACGAACCAGGGCGCTGGCGGGTTCGCCGCGGGTGGTGTCGAGCCGCATGTCGAGCGGGCCGTCCGCGTGAAAGCTGAAGCCGCGTTGCGGATCGCTCATCTGATCGGAGCAAAAGCCAACGTCCGCGAGGATCGCGTCCACCGCCTCGATCTTGCGCTCGCTCAGCACGGCCGGCAGATCCTCGAAATTGGCATGATTCCAGAGGATGCGTGGATCAGGCAAGCGTTCACGTGCCAGGGCGAGCATCGCTGGATCCTGATCGAGCGCCAGAAGTTTGCCATCGGGCTGAATGCGTTCCCAGATCAGCGCGGAATGGCCGCCGACGCCGACGGTCGCGTCGACCACGACCTGCCCCGGACGCGGGTCGAGCCACCGTATCACTTCCATCGGCAAAACAGGGATGTGTCGTATATCCGGCATCGCGCGCAAAAAAAACGTGAGAGCAAGGAGGACATCCTTCCTCTCACGTTGATTATAGTTGTCGGGAATCCAGAGACGCTTGACCCCTGGTCCCTACTCTGCATTCAAGAGGCTGTCGGCAAACCTTGACGATTGGGGATCGACAGTGGTAAAGGTCCATCCTGCAAACGAGTATTGAACCTTCGACAGCCTCCTGTCGGTGTCAGCGAACGCTTGAATATCCTTCAAATTCGATGTAGGTCGCCACTCCCTGGCGACTTGCCGCCTTTCCTTGGCGGCCTACATATCGCTCCACGATGAGCTACATCAGCTTGTCAAACTGCGGACCATTCGCATCCAAGAACGTCTTCCAGCGAGCCGAGTTCCACAGCTCGAGGTGATCGCGAACGCCCAGCAGCACTACCTCATGTTCCAGCCCCGCAAACTGCACCAGTCGGTCGGGCACGAGAATCCGTCCCGTGCGATCCAGATCGACTGCCTCCATCTGAGCGAAGAATAACCGGCGAAAAACTCGTGCCTCGCCATCGGTCGCCGGCGTCGCATCGAGCTTGGCGCTGAGCCTTTCCAGCTCGTCTTTGGTATAGATCCACAGCGACTGATCCGGCCCGGGCGTCACGAACAGTTGCGTCACGTCGCCGATCTGTTCTCGCACCCGCTTGGGCAAGGCGATACGTTTCTTGTCATCGAGCGTTCGTGGATGGGTGCCGGTCAGCAACATCTTCCCGCTCCGGCAATTCCCACTTCCACCCACTCACTCCCATTTCATACCACAACTATACCCAGGGGCCGCGCGGATTCAAGCATTTTCCCAAAAAAAGCTAAAGGTCGACGCTTCTTATTGCCACTAAGGAATTTAGGAATGGGAAACCTTGGCGTAGCTGCCCCAGCTGACGCTGCATGTAGTTTGCCCCCCACCCTCTCGCGTTGCTGATCCTCTAGTCGGCGGACCGCGTAAAATCCATCATCTGGCAGCAATCGAGGTGATCATTTCCTGATGATCCCTCTGGGAGGTGAAGTTCATGCGGCGGAACCCCGTTTGAGCCGCGGGTTCTTTGCCGGAATTACAATCTCAGATTGGACTTACGTCCGAGGTGGGTGGCTGTGGGAGGATTTCGCGATTCGCTTCGCTAGCTCGTAAACCTTGGCAGATTCGATGGTTCCGTTCCGATTGCCATCACAAACGGCCCCGCGTACCGCGAACCAGTCGGGACGAGCGACGCCAAGCGCGTCAATCTCGTCGAATCCCAGTGATCCCGCCAGCGCAATCTTGACCTGGACCTCACGGCACCAACCGCACAAATCTTCGATCCACGCGAGCGGCAGCCAATCGAGCAGCGTCGGTCGCTTCTTCCGAACCACATTGTTCGCTTCTTTGCAATGGGTGTCAACCAGCAACACGCTGCCGGGAAAACGTCGGGCCAGGGCGAAAACTTCCTCGACGGGGGGCGCCTGGGCGCATTCCCAGTCGGCATACGCAGCCAGCACCACGCGCGGCGAGCGATGGAGCTCCAGCATCGCTGCCAGGTCGCGCTGCCAGCTTGATGAGCGGCCACATCCCGCGAGCCCCCATTTGACATACGTCAGGCCAGCCTCTGGAATCTGGTTGCGGCCATCCTCCCATTCCCCAAGGGCGGCGCTGACCGGGCAGCGGCCGGCGACCTCGGTGACGACCGCGCGGATCACCTCGTCGTCGGCTCGGCCGAGCGAGCCATGTGCCGGCTCCTTGACGTCGATCAAGGCGGCCCCGCCAGCCAAGGCTTGCCGCGCTTCCGCCACCGAACGCACGCTGACGAGCAGTTGCGTCATCGCCTATACGTCTCCTGTTATGATTGGTTCTTGCTGTCACTTTGTATAGATGGCAAGCACATCGATACCGGAAAGTCAAACAAATCCGCCGTCATAGCCATGGAATTCGGAATATTAAATCGGTTGATGCCAGGCGTGAAAAGTTGCAGGAGAGCCTCTTGCGAGCTAGGTTTGAGTGAAGGTGTGCAAGGATCGCGCCATAATGCGCCCATTCCCCAGATTACGCCAAGGTTTCTGCCATGCCTCTTCGCATCGAACCCAATGAAGAACCGATTGCCGGTTATCGGCTGATCGAGCGTCTCGGCAGCGGGGGTTTCGGCGAAGTATGGAAAGCCGAGGCGCCGGGCGGCCTGTACAAGGCAATCAAGTTTGTGCAATGTGAGACGACGCAGGACGATAGCTGCGTACTGGGCGCGCCGGGCGAGACCGATCGTTCGCGTGCCGATCAAGAGCTCAAGTCGCTGAGCCGTGTCAAGTCGGTGCATCATCCCTATGTGATTTCGCTGGACCGCTTCGAGATCGTCGATGACTTTCTGGTCATCGTGATGGAGCTGGCGGACCGGACGCTTTACGATCGATTCAAGCAATGCCGTGGCCAGGGGCTGCCGGGCGTGCCGCGCGAGGAGTTGCTGAACTACCTGCGCGAGGCGGCCGAGGCGCTCGACCTGATGAATTCGCAATATCAGTTGCAGCACCTCGACATCAAGCCGCAGAACCTGTTCCTGGTGCACAATCACATCAAGGTGGCCGATTTCGGCCTGGTAAAGGATATCAACGATCAGAAATTCATGACGATCACGGGTGGCGTGACCCCGGTCTACGCGGCCCCCGAGACGTTTGACGGCAAGTTCAGCCGGCAGAGCGATCAATACAGCCTCGCTATTGTCTATCAGGAAATGCTGACCGGGCATCGTCCGTTCAACGGCACGACGATGAAGCAGCTCATTCTGCAGCACTTGCAGAACGCGCACGATCTGACGCCGACGCCGGTGCACGATCGACCGATTATATCCAAGGCGCTCGCGAAAAATCCGGAAGATCGCTTCCCGAACTGCCTGGATTTCATTCTGTCGCTGCAGCGTGCCAACGCGAAGACCGGTGGAGGAGCGTCGACGTTCGCGGCTGCGCCGGCGCCGAGCGCGCCGGAAAAGGCATTTCCGTCGCTGCCCAAGACCGAAGGGGCGCGCGGCAACGCGGGGCCGGTCAAGCCGGCGGAGCCGAACTTCTCGATCGGCAAGGCGTTTTTGCGCGATG
>DASRSQ010000832.1:0-6049 GCA_035656475.1 Gemmataceae bacterium
CAAGCCTGGGGATTGACGCTCTCGTCGGCGGTCGGCACAGCGCTATCGAGGTGGTACAAGCTATCAAGGAGCTTGGCGAAATCGCGGTCGTAGGTTCGCAGCTGTTGTTCGTCGGCCCGAATGCGGTCGGCGTCGATAAAAAGGGCGGCGATCCAGCCGAGAAAGCCGGCGACGAGGAGAACACCCATGGTAATCCAGCCGCGCGAGATCTGCTGGCCGTCGCGTAGCCGTTGCTTCATGAGCCAGCCGATCGCGCCAAAGCAGAGGAGGATATCGAGGGCGCCGATGACAAACGGGGCAAGGTTGGGGATTTCGGATGCCGGCTGAAACGCATTCTGGATAAGCCAGGCGCCGAAGAGAATGCCCAGGACCACCAGGGCTTCGGCCCATGGCAGTCGAAAAGTGGGGCGCGACATGTCCATACTCGCTCCGGTCCCGTCCATGGAATCGCGACGCTGCCGCGGATTCTACCCGAAGCGGCGTTTGCGGAGCAAGATAGATAAGCCGGTCATGGCAAATACCCCGGGCGTTTACCGACGGTGACCTCGAACTGCCGGCGTTCGTCGCCGCGCAGCGCTTCGAGGGTCGCGGTCGCGCCGGGTTCGAGATCGACGACGAGCTGGCGGAAATGGCGGATCGGTTGCGTCCGGTTGAGCGCATCCTTGTTGACGCGGATGATAATGTCTCCGGACTGCAAGCCGGCTTTTGCCGCGGCTTGCCCCTTCTCCACGTCTTTGACGACGATCCCGCCATCGTCCAGCTTGAGCGCCTTCGCCCGCTGGGCTGGCAGTTCCTCCATGGCGATGCCGAGATAGCCTCGCGGCACTTCTCCCTTGATAAGGAGCTGCTCGGCAATCTTCTTCGCGGTGTTGGACGGAATGGCGAAGCCAATGCCCTGATTGAGACCGTTATCGGACGCGATGGCGACATTGATGCCGGCGATGCGGCCATACTGATCGAAGAGTGGCCCGCCGCTGTTGCCCGGATTGATGGCGGCATCGGTTTGCAGCAGCTCGACCATGTCGAGCATGCTCAGCAGACGGCCCTTTGCGCTGATGACGCCCTGCGTCACGGTCAGCTTCAGCCCAAGCGGGCTGCCGATCGCGAGTGCCCAGTCGCCGACCTGCACGTCCTTGTCGCTGTCGGCAAAAACTGCCGCGTTCTTTGCTTCCTCCATCAGCGAGCGGGACAGATTCTCCGGCAGCTTGATGACGGCAAGATCGGTAATCGCATCCACGACAACGTTGGACGGATCGACGCCGATGGCGTGGCCACTCGCGAAGGAGACGCGTAGCCGTTCGCCGTTGCGGACGACATGGTTATTGGTCAGGATCACGCCGGGCTTGATGATGACGCCCGAGCCGACGCCGAGCTGGAGGTATTTCTTGTCGTTGTCTGGATCGTAGATCAGATTCTTCTTGCCGAGCTTGGGCAGCTCTTCTTCTTTCGGTTCGCGGTAGTTGACGACGTTTACGACATTTGGCGTCACCTTGCGGACGACTTCGCGGAATCCGAGCGATGTCAGGTGCACGCGTTTGTCGAGGAGGTCAATGCGCAAGTCGGCCTGCTCGGCTTCCGCCTTCAGCTCGGCGCGACGTTTGATGTAGTATGATTCCGCGTCGGCCTGCGCTTCCATGAGCCGCCATTGATAGACGAGATATGGCGCCGCGTAAACCGCGAGGATCCCGACGGGGACCAGAACCATCATCGGCATCACCCAGTTCCACAGGCCAGCGCCGACGCGCGACCGTTTCGACGGCTTGGGCACCGGCACTGCGACCGCCACCTTGACCGCGTGGGCCAGCGGCGGGGCGTCCGATGCAACTGGCTCGGGAATCGATGAAGCATTGTCGGTATTCATTGTTGTGCCAGTGAAAAGGAGAAAACCTTCCGAATCATTATAACACGTGTCCGCCGGCCCGTGGCGCAGGTCTGCACATCCGTGGCAGCGACGAGAACGCCAGACAGAACGTCCGTGGTGCAGGCGGCCTCGCCCAGCGCGATCCTGGTATCGACACCATGTCGGGCACACAACGAGTCGCTATTCCTCCTCCAAAAATCGCTCCGGGATCGCCGCCTGCACGATCGCGCGTGGCACGTGCTTGCCGGTCAGCGTGTTCGCTTGCAGTTCCAGCAGGTCGACGAGCAGATCAAGCGCGGGCACGATGTCGCAGCCACGCTCCTTGGCATCATGGAGCAACTTGCTATCGCGAGCGCCGGCGGTCAGGTCCATCACGGTCATGCCTTGCCTGAGGTAGCCGCTGTGGATGCCCCCTTTACCCTTGGCGTCCTTCTCCTCATCGCATACGACGAGCACGTCGTGCATCGTGTTGTACAGCGCCTCGAAGCCGACATAACGACAACCCGCGGCGTGGGCGATGAGCGGACCGAGCTTCTTGTCATTGCTAGCGATGATCGCATTGCCCCCCAGGCGTTGCACCTGGCTGGCGAAGACATTGGCGGCACCCGTGACGCCCGCGATCAGGACGAAGCGATCTTTGAACGGATTGTCCGGCGGATAGCGTTTGCTGAGCACGTTCTTGAGCGAATCCATCCAGGCTTGCGCGGACGTATGCAGCGCATGCCAGGCGTTGTCCTTGTGAATGATGAGGTCGGCGGCGTGCGTCTGCCTGGCGATGCCGTGCAGTTCCGGCTGAATCTCGAGGATCGATGACTGATACTCCGCGGAGATGACGACGCCCGCCAGCTTCGCTGCATCCATGATCTTGCGAAACGTCTTCAGGTTGCCGACGCCCAGCGGCAGACAGCGGAAGCCGAGCTTGAGCTCGGCGAACACCGCATTGAGGGCCGCGACGGTGATCTGCTCGATGGTGCCGAAGCCGGTGACGCCGATGAGGCGAGTCGCGCGTTCGATGTCCTGGAGACGATAGATCGATTGGAAATCGCTGACCGTCGGCTGCCCCGGATACGCCTCCATGCCGCGTTCGAGGGCGGCGTACACCCACGGGGCACCGAGCTTCTTGCTCAGAATCGACAGCATGATGCCCGGCTTGCCCAGGCCGACGACGACGGTCGGCACCGTCGATTTGGCCAGGATCTGCACGAGCGGCCAAGCTTCCTCCGGCGTGCGAGCCAGCGTCACCAGCTTGATGACGTCCGGATACTTGCTACGCATTTCTTCGTAGATGTCGACGATGTCGGCCGGTGTCTCGCGCAGGTTCGTGTAGGAGATGACGCGCTTGCAGCCGGGGAACGGCCGGATCTCGTCGGCGACGTCGAGTTCGATCTCGACATAATCGGCCTTGCTGATGATGCACTGGCGCAGGATCGCGAGGCGCTCGTCTTCGGTGCCGTCCCAGTAACCGCCGTCCTCGGGGCGCCGGCACGCCATGAGGACCGGCCGCGGCTTGGCATGAATGAGTTCGCCGATGTCAGGCGATTTGCCGAAGCGGTCGAGGCGGATTTCGAGGATGTCGCCGAAGTGTTTCGCGTTGACCATGTCTGCGAGAGCCAGCCGGCGTGATTCGGAGTTGATCGAGATGCAGATCATGCGTGCCTCAGATGCCGATGACGTGAAAGTCAGGCACTCAGTTTGGCATATTGCGTGTCGAAGCTCAAGCGAAATGAGCAATCGCCCAAGGTGCGGGGCGCTGTGGTAGTCTTGCTACGTAGTGCAGGCTTAGCCCGGCTGCATCGCTCAACGGGCTAAAGCCCGCACTACGAGTGCCACCGCGGGATGTGCAGGCGAGGCCGCCGCGAGGCCGCCTGCACCACGGGCGATTGCGTTGTGGGACATGTTCACGTACGCGCGGATGTCCCGTCAACGGCCGCGCGCCTGAATTTGCTTGAACGCCTGCTGGAGCTGCAGCTGGAAGCCGCGATCCTGCTGGTTTTGGAACGCGAGCTGATTGAGGGCGACGCCGCCAATCCTGAGGGTGCCGTTCTCGCCGAGGTAGCGCACGTAAGGGCCGCGGGCGCGGTTGTCCTTGGCCATGAACATGGCCTCCACGACGAACGGCTCGGCATTCGGTCCGTATTCCTTCAACGCCGCCTTGCACTCGCCTTCCATGAAGAAGTTGCCCATGGCACGGGCGATGGCCTTGGTGCCGTTGACGTCCTTGAGCTTGCCGAGAATGCGGATGGCGTCCCGGTCCCCCTGCGGGCGTTCGAGACGCTGGATGAGCGGGGGCACATTTTCGCTGGTGCCCCAGGTTTCGATCAACTTGGCGAAATCCTTTTCGAAGAAGAAGTTGACGTTGGCGATGCTCTTGTTGAGCGCCTTGGCAACTTCCGGCCGGCGCTTCTGATCAACCGTGGCGTTGGCAAGATACTGGACGGCGCCGCCACGGCGATTGCCATCGTCGGAGCCAAGGTCGGCGATGCACTGGGTCAGGATCTTGTCCGGTGGAGTGCCGTAGGCCTTGAGCAGGTTGCGGGCGCGATCGCGGGCGCCACCATTGGGATGGTTGTAGAGCTTCAGCACTGCGGGCTCGGCTACGGTTCCCATGGCGGTGAGGGCCCGGTTCGCGGCATCGCCATCAAAGGCGTTATCGAGCTTGGACACGATATTGTCCACCGCGCTCGGCTCCTTGAGTCGGCCAAGGGCGAGCATGGCTTCCTGTCGGCGGCCGTTGTCCGAGGGATTGAACGCGGTATTCTCGGCCATCCGCTTGAGGGACGCCACATTGTCCTTCGTTGCCCACTTGAAATAGGCGGGGAAGAAGTCCCCCGCGAAGGCGAACGGATTGGCTTGCTCCTCCGGCACGATCGGGTCGAGCAGCACGGCGACCTCCGACCGGCGCGGCACTTCGGGATTGGCGTTGCGCAGCCATTTGTACGCCGAGCCACGCTCATTCTTCGGGCCCTTCAGTAGCTGAATCACCCGGTCAATCTTGGTGGGATCATTCGGATCCAGCTCCTCCGGCGGCTGGAACGGATTCACCGGCGGATTCGGGAACGGGTTGACCGGTGGATTGGGGAATGGATTCACCGGGTTCGGATTCGGAAACGGATTGACCGGCGGATTCGGGAACGGGTTGACGGGGTTTTCCGGTACCGGATCGACCTGGGCGATTGGCTGCTCCTTGGGCCCATCGGAGCCGAACATAAAGTACGCCGCCGTGCCCCCGCCGGCGCAAAGCAGGAACAGCACCACCAGCGCGCCGCCTCCGAGCAAGATGAAGAGCATGGACGAGGACTCTTCCTTGTCCTTGCGTTTGCGGGGCGCCGGGCGATCATCGTCGTCATCATCGTCGGTTTTGTGGCTCTTGCTCGGCTTCGACTTGGGTTTTTCGTCGTCGTCGTCGTCGTCCATGCGCGTCGGCGTGGATTTCTTGGCCGTGCTCTGCTTGGTCGAGGGAGGCCCTGACTTGATTCCCTCGTCCTTTTCCTTTTCATTCTTGCTGCCCGAGACCTTGGTCTTTGCCTTGGCGCCGGGCTTGATCAGGTTGTGACATATCTTGCAGGGGACGCCCTTTTCGACCTTGTCGTCGTCAACTTTCTGCTCGTGCATGCAGCGGGCACATTGAAGGGTGACAGCCATGGGCAACCTCCACGACTCACTCGAAGGGAGCGAAATTAATGAAGAAATATTATCCAAATTGTCGGCGGTCACGCCAGAGAAAAATCACGCTTTTGAGAAGAGATGCGGGCCGCGATCGATTCCCGTACCAAGGTAAGCTTGTCGTGCCAGCGGAACTCGCGCGCGAGCCGCGCCTGCCCGGCCATACCCATATCGGCACGCGCTTCCACATCATTGCATAGGCGGTCGAGTGCCCGGCTCAAGCCGTCGATATCGCCGCATGGGACGAGCAGCCCGTCGCGCTCATGGCGGATGACGTCGGCAATGCCGCCGGCGCGATAGGCCACGTTCGGTACGCCATTCGCCCATGCCTCGAGCAGCACCAGACCGAAGGAATCGGATCGGCTGGGCAAAGCGAAGAGATCAATGCCCGCGAAGAAGTCGCGCTTCTGGCTGTCGCTCAGCACGCCCAGTTGTCGGACGCGTGTGCGAGCGGTGTCGGGCATGCGGGCGGCAAACGCGTCCCAGCTGCGAATGAAATTCGGCATCTGCGGTCCGGCGAGCAGC
>DASRSQ010000833.1:0-9237 GCA_035656475.1 Gemmataceae bacterium
TGGCGCCGCCGGTGGCCGCCGCGGCACCCGGACGCGGGCCGACGACATCGCGAGCCCCACCCGCCGCGAACTGGGTCAGACGAATCTCGTCATTCGCTGCAACCAGACGGACGCGGTCCGCCTCCCGATCCGCTGCAGTGACGCTGATGGCGCTCAGGTCGCCTCGCATGGCCGCGGCGTTGCCACGAGCCAGGAATGTCTGTTCGTCCGTGATCGAGGACGGCTTGAAGAAGTCGGCGAACGCGAGGTTGTTCGTCGCGACCACCGCTTCATTGCTGTCGATGCGGGCATTGGTCGGAGCAGGCGGCAGGTCCGACGTGAAGCCGAACAGGACGCTGCTCTGGCCTTGCTTGATGCCGGTCAGGTTGATGCCGCCCGCTCGGTTGCGGAAGTCGACCAGCAGGATTGCCAGCGTGGAATCCTCGGTGTAGGTCGTGACCACGCGGTCCTCGCGGCTCGGATAGGTCAGCAACACCGACGCCGGATTGACGCCTACCTGCGGGCCCTTGTCGCTGCTCACATTGGTGCTCAGCAGCATGATGCGATCCTTGAGGTCGGCAAGGCCCGCGGCCAGCTTGAGGTCGCTGTACGCCATTGACGATGCGATGCCCTGGTTGCTGGTGCCGATCGAGAACTGCTCCTCGCGGCCCCGTTCGCCCCAGGCGAACCGCTCGTACGCCGGGTAGTTTTGCAGACTCAACACCGAGGGCAAGAACGAGACGGCCTTGATGTTGTTGCCCGGCTTCACTTCTTCCTTTTCCTTGATGCGAATCTTGTCAACCTCGGCGACGTTGATCAACGGCATGTCCTTGTTCACGTTGACCGTGAAGCTGCGGTTGTTGAAGTAGCCCCACGAGGTGATGTAACGCGGATCGACCGCAATACGGAGGGCGAAGCGAGCGATGTCGTCGGTGACCGGAATATTCTTTTCCGCCACCCGGTTGCGCGGATCGAAGCCGCGATCGTTCACGACCTGGTAGAGGTAGAGATAGCGCGATAGCTTGCCGCTCTTGTGATAGGACGGCGAATCATCGTTCGGTCCGTAGGTGGACGTGAACTGCTGATCGAAACCAGCCATGCCGGTGCCGAAGACATCCCCCACGGTGCCGACGTTTTCGAAGACAGCGTAATAGACGGTGCCGCCCATGATCGGAAAGCTCTTGAGCTTGACGGGATCCTTGGAGCCGAGGGCCGTGAAGCGGATGGCGTTCTTATCCGCCTTGGCGTCGATGGGCTGGTCATTGGGATAGCCGAGGCGAGCGGAGCCGAAGTACTCACGCATGAGGCCGTTGGCCCGCGGAGCGACACCTGCAGGAGCGTCATCCTTCTTTTCGGGCTGGCCCTGAACCTCGTAGCCAAGGGCAAGCAGCGCGAGGACGCCGATCGCGCCGAGGGCGAGGACCGTTGCCCCTTTTCTGGTATACGCGCTTGCAAATGTCTTCTTCATGGATGTACTCACAGTTTGCGATGAGTGCGGTTTGTTCCGGTAGAAGGCCTTAACGCAACCAGCGTGCCAAGTCTTTGATTTGTGCCGCAAACCGCTCGCTCTCGCCAAATTCACGTGTTTCCTGCTGTGTATTTAAGCATAGCTCGCGTTCAGTCGTAAAGCGTTCGACCGATCGTTAACGGTTGACTGTTAACCAATGTTTACAGTGCAGGGGTCGGACATAAGGTGATACAAGCCCGCTGCGAGGATTCCGGCGAGCCTGATTACGCGTCGGGCTCGTGTAGTGGTACAAGCCCGCTGCATAAGCGAGGGATCCGTGCCAACCTCGCTTACGCGTCGGGCTCGTGTAGTGATACAAGCCCGCTGCGTAAGCGAGGGATCCGTGCCAACTCGCTTACGCGTCGGGCTCGTGTAGTGGTACAAGCCCGCTGCGTAAGAGGGGTCCGTGCCAAAACCTGGTTTTAGAGCGAGCTGATCGCAATTGTGGAAAGCACGAAAAAGGACGACGTCCTGGGAAAGAGGTGAACCTCGGGGGACACGGGGGAAGAGATCAAGGAGGAGCCTGCCCATAGTTGGCAAAATCAAGGTCAGTTGCATGATTTCGTGATTTCGTGATGCGATTTTCCCGCCCCGCCCAGAAGGAACACGTGCCTGCTCGCCGCATAAAAATGCGGTTTTTTCGCCAATCGAGTGGATCTCGGCTGAAGGTACACCTGGCACGCACGGCGGCTCCCCGTGTCCCCCGTGTCCCCCGTGGTTCTATTTTCGCCTAGCCGGACCGATCTATTTATGGCAGAATCCCCACGCTCGTGTAACGCATTGCAAGGATGCTCATGCGCGCTCCGGATACCCATTCACGCAGCCTCCGCAGCCGGCTGATTCGCCTCGGCCTGGTCATCGCTCTCCTTGCGCCGGTCGGCTACTACGCCTACGGCTTCCTCACCGGCAACGTCCACGAAGTCATCCACGGCGAGGTCTATCGCGGCGCCCAGCCCTCGGCTGCATCGCTCGAACGCCTCATTCACAAGTACAAGATTCGCACCGTCCTCAACGTCCGCGGCTGCTGCTGGCCCGACAACTGGTACATCAATGAGGCTGACGTCTGCCAACGGCTCAGCGTCGATCTCGAAGACGTCTGCTTCTCCGCGGTGCATCTCCCCTCGCGCGATGAGCTGCGCGTGCTGCTCGACGTGCTCGACCGGGCGGAACGGCCGATCTTCATCCATTGCCGACAGGGCGCCGACCGCACCGGCCTCGCAGCGATGGCGGCGCTGCTCATGACCGAGGGGACCAGCTACGACGCCGCCCGCCGGCAGCTCGGCATGCGCTACGGCCACGCCCCGATTGGCCGCACGACGATGCTCGATCGCTTCATGGACATCTACGCCGGCTGGTTGACCTCGACGCGGCAGGAGCACACGCCGGCGAGGTTTCGCCACTGGGCGCTGCACGAGTACAACGGCGGCTGGTGCGACGCCCACTTCGACAAGGTGCAGCGCCGCTTCGCCGAGGCCCGCCTCGGCAAGACGCTGGAATACGACCTCGTCGTCCGTAACACGGGCAGCGAGCCGTGGCAGTTTCACCCGCTCAAGACGGCCGGCTATCACGTCACCTTCAAGGTGATCGATGCGGCCCAGCAGGTCGTCTACGAAGGCCGGGCCGGCATGCTCGAACAGTCCGTGCAGCCCGGCGAGACCATCGCCATGACAATGATCGTGCCCGCATTGCGCAGCCCTGGGCGCTATCGGTTACTGGTGGACATGATCGAGGAAGGGCATTGCTGGTTTCATCAGACCGGCTCGGAACCCTGGGAAGAGGAGATTGACGTCCGTGAGTAAATTCCTGAGCAAATACAGCACCTACCTCCGCATTGGTGTCAGCGTCGGTCTCTTCGGCTTCATCGCCTGGCGCACCGACTGGAGCGTCGTCGGCACGCGCTTCGCCAACCTCAACATCGGCCTTTGGCTCGCATCGGTCGCAGTCATGGTGCTCGCCCAGGTGTTCAGCGCTCGCCGCTGGCAGCTCTTCGCCCAGGAGCTGGGCTTCACGCGGACGCTATCGCAATACTCCGCGTATTACTTCATCGGCACCTACTTCAATCTGGTGCTGCCGACCTCGGTCGGCGGCGACGTCGTGCGCGTTTGGTATCTCGACGGCAAATCGGGCCGCGCGCTCGCCGCCTTTGCCAGCGTGTTCCTCGAACGGATCAACGGCTTGCTGGTACTGATTGGCGTCAGTTGCGTCGGCGCCCTCGTCGGAATGGCGACCGGAATGGAGCTGCCGTGGTGGATTCACACATGCGTCTGGGGCGTCGCCGGCTGTGCGCTGCTCGGCGGGCTGTCGCTGCCGATCTTGCAGCGCTGGTCGCTGGTGCCGGCTAATCGGCGGGCGCAGCTCAAGGCGTTATTCGACCTCGTGCATGTGCCGAAGGTGCTGATCGGGGCGACGTTCATGTCGGTGCTGGTGCAGGTAATCGGCGTCATCAGCTTCTGGCTGATCGGCGCGGCCCTGGGACTGGAAGTGCCGGTCGCCTATTACTGCATCCTCGGCCCGATGGTGTCGCTGCTGACGCTGCTGCCCGTGAGCGTCAACGGCATTGGCCTGCGCGAGCTGGGGACGGTGGTGTTCCTCGCGCCGCTCAGCGTGGACGAGGATTCGGCGAAAACGCTCGCGTTTCTGTGGTTTGCCGCCAGCGTATCGGTGAGTTTGTTGGGCGGCCTGGTGTACCTGTTCGGCGCCTATCCGAAGGCCTCGACGACCAATCTTGCCAACGAAGGGACCGACGACAATGGATCTGTCGATCGTGATACCGATCAAGGACGAGAAAGAGAATATAAGCAAGCTGCATGAGGCGATCGTCGCAGCGTTGCGGTTCCGCTCCTGGTCCTTCGAAATCGTGCTCGTCGACGACGGCAGCAGCGACGGCTCGCACCGCGAGCTCGAAACGCTCGCCGCCGCCGACGCGCGCGTCAAGGTCGTGCGGCTGCGCCGCAACTACGGCCAATCCGCGGCGATGCAGGCCGGCTTCGATCACGCCGACGGCGATGTCATCATCACCATGGATGGCGATCTGCAGAACGATCCCGCCGACATTCCGATGCTCGTCGATACGTTGCAAACGGGCGGCTACGACGCCGTCTTCGGCCTGCGCGCCCAACGGCAAGACACCTACATCAATCGCAAGCTCCCCAGCGGCATCGCCAACTGGTTGATCCGCAAGGTCACCGGCGTCACCATCAAGGACATGGGTTGCACGCTGCGCGCTCTGCGAAAAGATCTGGCGAAGTCGCTATCGCTTTACGGCGAAATGCATCGCTTCATCCCGGTCCTCGTGCAGGACGCAGGCGCCACCTACACGCAGGTGCCGGTGCAGCATCATCCACGCACCGCCGGCAAGACCAAGTACAACATCACGCGCGTCTTCCGCGTGATGCTCGATCTGATCACCGTCAAGTTTCTGCAGAGCTATTTGACGCGGCCGATGCACGTGATGGGATTCGCCGCGTTGATCTCGATGACGCTCGGCTTCATCAGCCTGGCCGCCACGCTCGTCATCAAGTGGACCGACGGCACGTCGATGATCCGCAATCCGCTGTTGCACCTGAGCGTGATGCTGGAGCTGGTCGGCATCCAGTTCATCTCGACGGGCCTGCTCGGCGAACTGGTGACGCGCACGTACTTCGAAAGCCAGGGCAAGCGTGCCTACGCGGTGCGTTCGACGCTGAACGTGACGCCGCCTCGCGAAACCGGCCAGGCGGCGTGAGCCCCGTGGGATCGGAATCCTATTCCACGGCCGCAGCAACTTCGATTCACCTCGCTGCGCCGATGCGATACAAATGCGATTTCGTGCGGATGAACAAACTGCCACTCGCCGCCGCCGGCGACGCCATCAACTCCTCCTTCAATTGATTGCGCGCCAGCACGTTGAACGTTCGGCTCGCGTCGAGGATTATCCCCTCCCCTTCGCGCGTGAACAGATAAATCTTGCCGTCGGCGACGAGCGGCGTGGCGCGGCAGCGTTCGCCGACGCGCTCCTTCCAGACCTCCTTGCCGGTCTGCGCGTCGACGCAGGTGACCAGGCCATCGTTGTTGGCGAGGAACACCAGGCCATTGGCGACAACCGGACTCGCTGCGTCGGGCGTGGTCTTGCCGCCGAATTTCCAGAGGACGTTTGACTTGGTCGTGTCCTCCGCGCCGCCGGCCTTGATCGCGAAGAGCGGGCCTTTCATCCCCTGGATCGCGTAGACGGTGTCGCCGATGAGCGTCGGGCCGGAGATGACGCGGTTGCCGGTGAAGGGTTTGCATTGCCAGAGGCGTTTGCCGGTGGCAGGGTCATAGCCGTCGACCACGTTGGCGCCGAAAACGATGACCTCGTCGCCGGCCTTGGTGTGATGCAAGAGCGGCGTGGTGTAGGAATCGGCGGGTTCCTCCTTGGCGCCATATTCGCGCGAGGTGAACCATTTCTCTTTGCCAGTGTTCTTGTCATGAGCGACGATGTAGTTCTTGCCGCCGCCTTTGGTGTCTTGCATGCAGACGCTGATGAGCAGATCACCGACGAGGAGCGGGCTGTTGGCGTGACCCCACCAGATGGAGTAGACGCCGTAGTCCTTGACGAAGTTGGTGGCCCAGACCTTGTTACCGTCGAAGTCGTAGCAGGCGAGATCGCCGTTGCCGAAGTGGACCCAGACATGTTTGCCGTCAGTGACGGGAGACGGGCTGGCCATGTTGTGTTCGTCATGGAAGCGATTGACGCCCACCGGCCCTTTGCGGCGTGGCTGCCCCTCGCCGACCTCGCGTTCCCACAGGATCTTGCCGTCCTTGGCGTCGAGACGCAGAACGAGCAGCTTGCGTTCGTCGACCTGCGTGGTGACGAAGATGGCATCGCGCCAGATCGCCGGTGTCGACGTGCCCCAGCCGGGGATCTTCGCCTTCCAGGCAATGTTCTTGGTTACGCTCCACTCGGTCGGCAGGTTCTTGCCGGGCGCCACGCTGTCGGCGGTTGGTCCGCGCCATTGCGGCCAGATTTCGGTCGGAGCGGGTTGCGGTTGGGCGATCACCAGGAATATGCCGGCAAGCAGAGCGTTCATGAATGTGTGTCCTTCTTCGGGGCGGGAGGCCTGACCAGGATTGAGATTGTTATAGCCGCAACTTGCAGCACGGCGGTGCTACTTCTTTAACGCCACCTGCGTCGGGCTCGCCAGGTACGCCACCAGGTCGCGCACGTCCTCCAGACGCATCGGCTCGAAGATGCCGTCCGGCATCATCGATTGCTTCGTCGCCGTCCGCGTCTCGATGTCCCCCTTTGGCACCACGACCACCTCGTTCTGCAATTGCAACGTGATCGCCGCCGGCGTCTCCATCTTGACGATGCCGCTGAGCGTGCGGCCGGCCTTCGTCTCGACGACCGTCACCTGATACTCGCGCGGCACGATCGCGCTCGGATCGAGCACGTTCTCGAGGATGTAATCGAGATTGATGCGCTGCGAGCCGGTCAGATCCGGGCCGATGCTGCCGCCCTCGCCGAACAGGCGATGACAGTTGGCACACGCCTTTACGTACAACGCTCGGCCGTTGGCGAGGTTCGCCTGCTTGAGCACGTTCGGCTTCAGCTCGGCCTTGAACTTCGCCATCAGCTTCGCCTTCTCCGCTGACGCCGGCCGGATTTCGCCGATGACCTTGGTCAGCTTCGCCGACACCTCCGGCGACTTGAGCGCTTGCAGTTGGCGAATCGTGTACGAATTGATGTCGCCGCGCGGAATCGTCTTGGCGTCGACAGCGTCGAGCAGCGCGAGCGCAAATTTGCCACGCGCCGACAGCGTCTGGATCACGTCCGACTTCTCGTCGACGTTCCACTTGGGATAACCTTTGAGCAGCGACGTCGGCGTCTGCGGATCCTCAAACGCCGCCAGGCCACGAATCGCGGGCCGGCGCAGGTCGCTGTCCTCGAGCAACTGATGCAACATCGGCACCAGATCCGCCTTCTGCTGGAACAGCAACGTCTTGAGCGCGTCTTCGCGCTCCTTCAGCGACGCAGCGCGATCGGGCACCAGCTTGCGCAGCAAGGCGAAGGCGCGTTCGTCGCCGAACTGCACGGCAAGGGCGAGAGCGCGTTCGCGGACTTCGGGGAGCGGGCTTTCGATGAGGGTGGGATAAACGCGTTTCCATTCTTCTGGCATCTTCAATTGCCGCCGGCCTGCAAGACCGTCGTGAATTCCTCGCAAAACATCGCGGCAATATGGTGCGGTCGCTCGGTTTCCCATTCCGTCAACCAAGGTTCTGAACAGATTCTCTCCTTCCTCCGATCCCGAAAGAAATTCTTCGGTCCCCCTCCGTGCGATGAATTGGCGAACCAGGGGCACTTTTTGGAGGTGCAGTTCGTTAGTCAATATTGCACGGGTTCGCACGATCGGCGCCATCGCGTACCAGTTCATGAACGGCAAATAAGGATCGTTTGCATCCTCGGCGTGGTAGGCGAGTTGTGCGCCCACATGATACCGTGCTATCGCCTGCTGTCCGGTTCCGGGATTCAGCCGTTGGCAAATCGACGCCAAGTGCAAACGTACCAAAGGCGAAGGATCAGTTCGCGCGATGTGTGACAAAAATGCCGACTTGTCCTTCCATTCGTCATTATCCATGTAGAGTCGGATTGCCCACGAGCGCGTAGATTCGTGGATGGCATTCTCAGCAATGGATTGCATCTTAGCTTGGTCAAGATTCTTCGAAGCGTATAGAACTTGCAACGCTCCCAGCGTACCGTAATGGGTCAGCATTTTTTCAAGCGACGCGATGGCATCAGCGTCGAGTTTGCGCATCGCACATCGTTCCTGCAGCAAGCGACGTGAGTGACGCACCGTCCACTCGTTTCTGTTTAACCCATCTTGCAATCTAACCAACTCCAGATCACTCAACTTCGCCAAGTCCCCCTTCCACGGTTTCACATCGCCATAGGTGATTTTGAAGATGCGGCCATTGGTCTTGTCCGCGACCTTGTAGTTGTGGCACTCGCCGGTGTCGGTCCAGTCGCTGACGTAGACGCCGCCGTCGGGGCCGTAGCCCAGGGCGATGCCGCGGAACCAGGGGTCGTTGGCGTGCATGAAGTCTTTGCCGTGGCGGGCGACGTAGGTGGAACCGTTGCGCTCGAGGATGTCGTGGTTGATGCGGTTGCCGTGGAGGTTGCACATGAAGACGCCGTTGCGATAGCGCGCGGGCCAGTTGTCGCCGAGGTAGATCATGCAGCCGACGTGAGCGTGTCCGCCGCCGGCGTCGGAGTGGACCTTGTACGCCGCGTCGTCCTTCTTGCCGGTGCTCGACGGAGCCCGCGAACTGGTCCACGAGCCGCCGCCCCAGTGCAGGTGATCGCAGATCGACGGCATCAGCTTGTACACGTTCGGCGTGAGATCTTCGCCGTACATGCGTTGATAGTGGCCGCCGGGGACGACGTGCCAGAGGTGGTCGATGACGCAGTTGGTGATGAACATCTCGCCGTGCTCGTCGAAATCGAGGCCCCACGGATTGGTGGTGCCATGGGCGACGACCTCGAATTTCTTCTTGGTCGGATGATAGCGCCAGACGCCGCAGTTCATGGGCGTGCGATCCTTGTCGGGCGTGCCGGGCCGGCCGATGCGCGAGGTGGCGATGATGCCGTTGCAGCCGTAGAGCCAGCCATCGGGGCCCCAGGTCAGGCTGTTGAAGACATTGTGGACCGCCTTGAGCGACCAGCCATCGAGGACGATTTCGGGCGGGCCGGCGGGCACCGTTTTCGTTTCGGCGACTTGTAGGGTGGGTCGGGC
>DASRSQ010000834.1:0-7744 GCA_035656475.1 Gemmataceae bacterium
TTCGCCTGCGACACGGCTTCCTTGCGGACGCTTTGCTCGCGATGATTGTCCGCCGAGGGTGGGGTCGCCGGTACGGCGATTTCTTGCGGCGGCGCGGCGGCTGGCGCGGGAGGGGACGACGGCATCTCCATTCCGCCAGACGGATGCGCTGTAGAGCGCGCATCCTGCGCGGGACGGACATTGGCCGGGGCAATCGGCAGAGCAAGCCGGGGGCCTGGGTTGGCCGTCGGCGGCGCCTCCACACGGACGGGCGCCGGCGCCTGTTGAACGATCACGATTCGGGGCAGAGGTTGTGCCGGCGGATGCGCGCCCCGATCGACGCGGCGCAAACCATTCCACATTTCGATTTCCGGCGGAGCCTGGGCGATAAGCCATCCCGGGGCCAATGCCGGCAGTAGACAGGCCGCGCACGCCAGCAAGCGGAACCGGAAATTCGCGACCGTTCCTAGAGCCATGGTTTCCGCCTGCCTCTCTCTGCGCAACTCAACGTCGTCCGAGGATTTCCGATCTGTCGGAAGAGCGTTCCTCAAAAGAGTTCGGCACGGCGAAGTGATGGACTTGAGCAGACTTGCGGGTTATGCGGAGTATGACGATCGCTCCGGGAATGCCGGTTGCGACGAAATGTTGTTCGTAAGTTGCTGTTATTTAATTACTTACAGTGAATGGTGAGACGAGACGCTCATCTTTTTTTTCATTTTTTTGGAAAGCGGGGGAACTAATCTTCGTTTCGACCGTCATACGTCATATTTCGCTGATTGTCAAGGAATGAAAAATCTTCGTGGTCTTGTAGGGTTTCGCCAACAGATAAAAAGCGGGCTCTTGACACAACCAGCGGATTTGAAAGCGGTTGCGAATTGAGGAAGCTGCCAGATGTGATTTCCCTCCGGTTTGTACAGATTGAATATAGATCGATTGTTTTTCGTTTGACACCTGAATCGCGTGAGGTAAACTGTGCTTTCCGCGGTGCAGGTCAGGCTAGGTGGAAAAACGAGTAGTGCCTTGAATGGATTTTCGTTTTGCTTGTGAGTTCCAAGCATCAAGGTGTCCTGCTCGCTTTCTCTTAAGAGGAGTTTTTCATGCAGAGTCTGATTACCCGTCTGTGGAACGATGACAACGGTTTCATCGTTTCGGCCGAACTCGTGCTCGTGGCGACGATCGTCGTCATCGGCATGATCACCGGCTTGGTCGCGATCCGCAACGACGTCACCTCCGAGCTGACCGAGGTCGGCCAGGCCATTTCGGCCATCGACCAGAGCTACAGCTACTCGACGCTGAGCAACTGCTCCAGCAGCACCGCTGGTTCCAACGTCACCGACACCTACAATTCGATCAACAGCAGCAGCAGCAACGCGACGCAGAACAACATCAATGTCCAGCCCTGCAGCCGCGCCAACTAAATTTGGCCTGGAATTGCAGCAAGCAAGATCTGGGGCTCGTCAGTGGGCTCCAGGTCCTTTTTGATTTTTGTCCAGCCCATTGGATTGCTTGAGCCACACCAATGCTTGGTTCGATCTTGGTTGAGTACTTTCCGAATCCGATGTTCGCCTGGGTCTTCTACGGGGCCCTGGTGTTAATTTTGGCTGTTGCCGCGTATTTCGATTTGAAGGATCTGAAGATTCCCAAGCAGCTTTCGCTCGGTTGCTTCGGTGTCGGCGTGGCGATGAACCTGGTTCGGGGTGCCTGGCTTGCCGGCGAAGAAGATTGGCTTGCCGGACTTGGCGATGGCTTTTTCTTTTCTCTGGGCGGATTTGCGACGGGCTTTGGTATTTTTCTGGTGATGTGGCTGATGGGGCTCTGTGGCGGCGGCGATGTCAAGATTTTTGCCGCGGTCGGGGCCTGGATTGGCTTCAAGTTCACCTTTTGGTTGTGGTGTGGTTCGATTCTTACGCTGATTGTGGTGGCGGGCGTCCGCTATTTCCTGTACATGGCGACCGAAGGACGGTCTGCCGCGCGTGCTGCTTTCTCTGCAAAGGAAAATGCCGATAAACCGAAAGACTCCCTTCAATCGCGTCGCCGCTTGATTGCTTACTCCCTTCCCCTTGCAATCGCAACCGCGGTGATGCTGCTCTGGTTTTTCCGCTTCGACCTTCGCTTAGCTCAGAACCCGGCCAATGTGGACAGTTCGAAGGCAGAAGTATCTGCTCGACTGTGAGGATTCGCACCATGATGTTGGCGCGCAAGACGAGGCGGCCTGGCTTTGTCAATGCGGTGGAGTTGATCTTCGTTCTGCCGATCGTGATCATCACGTTTATCGTGATCGTCCAGTTCAGCCAGATTCTCGCCGCTGAGGCGCGACTGTGCGGCGCGAGCCGCGAGGGTGCCCGGGTCGCCGCTTCGGGCGGGAACACCCGGCAGATTCGCAAGGCGGTGCACAGCTGCCTTTTGCCACGCGAGCACAAGATGGTGCAGATCGAGACCAACGCCCTGGAATCGGACGGCGGCCCCAAGAGTGTGCCGCCGGGAACCGAGGTGGTGGTTCGGGTCAGCGTGGCGACAAAGGATATTGTGCCGAGTACCCTGCTGTCGTGTTTTTTTGACAAGAACGTTCTGGTCGGACAGACCGTGATGCGCAAAGAGTGACCCCAAGCGTTTGTCTTTGCCCACCTATTCAACCTTGAGATTGCATCCATGCGAGCTAGCACATTGTTTGGCCTGGCGACCGCCCTATTTCTGGGCGTCATCGCCGTTGCCGTCATTCGCGTCAGCGGCGTCCTCAACGGTGAGAAGGCCCCGCCGATGGAGAAGGTGGACCCAGTCATGGTCCTGGTGGCCAAGACGAACATCTTCGAAGGCACGACTGCCATGATCACGGACGTGGTGGTCCGCAAGGCGACGCCGATTGAGGCGGAACGGATCAAGCAGAACCCCGAAGTCTATATGCCACCGTCGGTTGACGCTGCCGACCTGCGCATCGCGGCGCGCAATATTGGCGCCGGGGAGTTGATCAAGAAAGATCATTTCCTGGAACAGTCGATCCCCGAAGGCGTCACGGGCCGGCTTGCTCCCGGCATGCGGTCAGTCAACGTCGTGGTGCCGCGCGATCGCGCCGCCGGCGGTCTGATCCGGGTCGGAGAGTATGTGGACGTCACTCTGACCACGACCATCTGCTCGGATCCGAAATGCACCACGTCGCGAAATGCGACTGCTCCGCTGGCAATGAATCTCAAGGTCATCGTGAAGCGCGACAGCCTTTGGACCATGATGGCGCCGATTCCGGAAGACAAGCCCGTCAGCTTCATTCTGGAAGCCAATGCGTATCGAGCAGCGTTGATCGAATTTGCCAAGACCCGCGGCACGCTTGCCCTGGTTCCGTCCGGCCCCGCGAAGAAAGATCGCGGCGGGCTGGCGTCGGCGAGGGAGGAAGAACTCAAGGCGAATGCATTCTTGAATGGCGAAGCGTCCGTCAGCGATTTCGACCTGCAGCAGATTTTCCGGCTGCCCGCGCCGCAGACGCCCGAACCGCCGGTGGCCATCGAGCACTACAAGGGCATCAACTTCGTTGGCACCTCGACGCACGACCAGAAAGGAAACAACGGGCAGGGGGGCTCGGGTTACGCGTTTCGCCCGCCGGGGCAGGTGCAAAGCGGGGCGCTGTTTGCACCTCCTTCGCAAAAGACCGACGAAAAAGATTGTCCCACGTGCAATAAAAAATCCTGATCCCTCGACGCACTGGTCCTACTTCACCGGCGTAAGCGATGAGAATCCGCACCTCTACTCCAGAGCGAATTGACAGGCCGTGGCGCCGGCGCGGCCGCATCGCCTGGCTGCTAGCGCTGGTTCTCGTCATCATCATCCTGCTCGGTGTTCTCGTCATCAACTCGTTCTTCGTCACCGAGATTCGAGTTCAGCAAGAGAATGCGACCGATGCAGCCGCCCTGGCGGCAGCGGAGGTCCTTGCGGATGATGCGTTGCTCTTCGGCGACCCGAATACATTCAGCTTGAGCCCGTATCATGCTCGGCCGCGCGAGTCGTACGAGCGCGGCCGGCCAGAGGGGGAGCGAGAGAACGCCCAGTGGCGGGCACAATTTGCGCCGCAGCAAAGTCTCTTGTGCAGGGCGGCCAACGCGGCGATCGAGTTCGGCGGCAGGAATTTCGTTGGCGGCAAGAGCTTTGAGATTCGCCCTGCCGACATCTTCTTCGACATCGTAGATATTCCCAACCGCAGCATTATCGGAACGCTGCCCGCCGAGGAAAATTCGCCGCTCGATTTCGGCACGCCGTTGACGCTGGCGCGCAAGCGGCAGATTAACTCGGTGCACGTCGTCAGCCGTAGCGAAGACGCGCGTGAGAACTCGCTACAGTTGCCGTTCCGGGCGTTCTTCAGCCGGGAGATGATCACGCGCTCGACCGCGGTGCTCGATGGCTACGTTCGCGGATTCCACGTCGATCCGGACGGATCGATCAACATTCCGATGGCGCCGGTGGCGTTGAATGCGGATAGCTGGAGCACCCAGGTTGAGAAGAAGGTCGATACATCGCTGGCAACGCCGGCGAATGGACCGCTGCCGTTCGGCTCGTTTAAACTGACGATTGGCGCGCGTTCCCAGGATCCTGATGCTCGCAATCCTGGCGTGTACTCGCCGATTTTGCTCATCGGCACCTCGAGTATGGCGGAGGCGATCACGCAGCTCAACCCGACGAACCCGGGCATCACGCCCACCCAATATCGGCATTACCTGAATGCCAGCCGGGCGGAGATGCTGGCGCTGGATCCACAGACGCTGCAACTGCCGTTGTCGGCGTCGCCGCTGGTGAATTCCGCGGATTTGTTGCAACTTCAGGCGAACCTGAATAGACTGGTTGGGAAGCGTCTTATCTGGCCGCTCTATTCTGGCTACGATGCCCGCAAGCAAACAGGGACGGTTGTTGTCACCGGCTTTGTTGCCGCCCGTGTCGCCGACATGAAAAGCGTGACGTATAGTATTATGCTCGACGGAAAGGGGAATGCCGTCCCCAACAGCAAGGCGGAAGGGCGTTGCGACCAGAATCCGCACCATGGCAAGCACGAGCGCGGTGCGAACGACGATGATCGGAGCGACGACAACACGAGCGACAATAGGAAGAGCTCAGACGACGGCGAAAAAAGCCGTGGCGAGCATTCACGCCATCGGCGCCAAGAATCGTGCCTCGAGTACTCGGTCCTGCAAGTGACCTTGCAACCCACCATGCTTGCGACCACGACCGGCGTGGTCTATGTCCGAGATTGGCCGACCGGTCCCCAGCACCAATTCCGATTTCCCAACGCCTATGTCAAACACATTCGCCTAATGAAATAGAGCCATGCAAGCCATTCTCGCCTGTGAAAAACAAGAGCAGCGCGACCCGTATCGGCAAATCCTGATCAACTGCGGAGTTGATTGTGGCGCCGACGACGCCGTGACGTACGCCCAACTCTCGGCACGCATCAATCGCGGCGGAGCCGAGTTGCTCGTTGCGGTGTTGGGAAAGAACCCGGTCGAGGCGCTACGGCTGGTGGATCAGATTCACCAGAAAAGTCCGCTGCCCATCCTGATGATGGGGCCAGGAGACGACGCCCAGCTCATCCTCCAGGCGATGAAGGCCGGGGCACGCGACTATGTCGATGTCGCCCAGCCGCGGGAAAGTCTGACCAAGTCGCTGGAAAAGCTGCGCAAGACCGGTGCGATTCGCTTCCAGCGTGGCCAGTCGATCGTCGTCACCGGCGCCATTCCGGGCAGCGGCGTCACCACAGTTGCCTCGGGTTTGGCGTTCGCACTCGGTGCGAAGTATCCCAAGCAAGTGGTCTTGGCGGAGCTCGGCGTGCCGGTGCCGGAGCTGGCGCTGGACCTGGATTTGCAGCCACGCTACAGCGTGTCGCAGATGCTGCAGGACTGGAACCGGGCGGATGCGTCAACGGTTCGGCAAGCGGCGCTGGAGCATGCGCGCGGCGTCTACATTCTCGCCGACGCAGTTTCCGGCCGAGGCGTGGCCGCCGCCGAGGAGGCGGATGCCTGCCGGCAAATGCTGTTGCTGCTTCGCACCTTGTACAACCATGCGGTGTACGACATCGGCCATGCCGCTCAGACGGAGTTGGCGCAGCAAGCGATTCGCCTGGCGGATCGCGTCGTCATGGTCGTGCGCCTGGATGTGCCTGGCGTGCGCATGGCTCGGGCCATGCTGAATCGCCTCACGGACATCGGGGTGCAGCCCGCACAACTCACGCTGGTGGCGAATCGCTACGGTCAGCGCAAGCAGATCGGCTGGCGCAAGGCGGAAGAGGCGCTGGGGGCGACTGTCGCCGTTTGGCTACCGGAGGATCCGGGAACGGTCAATCAGGCGTTGAACTATGGCATTCCGCTGACGGAAGCGTCTGGCTGGTCGAAGTTCGGCCGTCGCCTGCATGAGCTAGCCAAGCTGATGGTGCCAGCGCCGGCGAAAAAATAGAGTCAGGATGGAGCAAGTGCGAAGGACGTCGCGTCCAACAGGTGTGAGTGGGAGTGTCCATCCGATGTTCTCGTTTTTCAAGCCAAGCGCCGAACCGCCCATTGCGTCGTTCGCCCTGCGCTTCCAGAAACTGAAGGCCGACATTCATCGCCAGCTGGTCGAGATGATCGATCTCAACAAGCTGGAGCAGGTTAAGTCGGAGCGATTGCGGCGTGAAATCCGCATGATGGCGCAGGAGCTGACTGCTGCCACGCCCGAACTGCTCAACGACGCCGACCGGGAACGCTTGGTCGAGGAGATTCTGGCGGAGATCTTCGGGCTTGGACCGCTTGACCCGTTGATGAAGGACCCAACGATCAGCGACATCCTGGTCAACGGTCCGCGGCAGGTGTTCATCGAGCGAAACGGCAAGCTCGAGCCGACGGACCTCGTCTTTGCGGACGACCAGCATCTGATGCAGATCATCCAGCGCATCGCCGCGCGGATGGGGCGCCGTGCCGATGAGGCATCGCCGATGGTTGACGCACGGCTCCCGGATGGCTCGCGCGTCAACGCCATCATTCCGCCGTTGTCGCTCGAAGGGCCGGTCCTGTCCATTCGCCGCTTTGGCATTCGTCTGCAGAGCGACGACTTGCTGGCAAACGGGACCGTGCCGATCGAAGTCATGGAAGTGCTGCAGGCGGCAGTGGAAGCGCGTATCAGCACGCTGGTGTCGGGCGGCACGGGCAGCGGCAAGACGACGCTACTCAACGTGCTCTCGCGCTTCATCCCGCGCGAGGAACGTTTGGTGACCATCGAGGACTCGGCCGAGTTGAAACTTCAGCAGCCGCACGTGATTCGCCTGGAGACGCGGCCGGCCAACCTCGAAGGCGTGGGCGAGGTCAAGCAGCGCGACCTGGTTCGCAACAGTTTGCGTATGCGACCCGATCGCATCCTGGTCGGCGAAGTGCGCGGCGCCGAGGCGCTCGACATGCTTCAGGCCATGAACACCGGCCATGAAGGTTCCTTGACCACGATCCACGCCAACGACACGCGCGATGCGCTCACCCGGTTGGAGATGATGGTGATGATGGCCGGCTTCGACATGCCCGTGCCGGTCATTCGCCAGTACATCTCGTCGGCGATCACCTTGATCGTGCACCTGTCCCGCTTGAAAGGCGGTGCACGCCGGGTGATGCGTGTGTCGGAGATCGTTGGTTTCCGCAAACAGCGCTATCGGGTGCGCGACATCTTTGCCTTCACGCAGACCGGCGTGCGCAACGGTGTCGCGATTGGCGAGTTCCACGCAACCGGCTACATGCCGCGCTTCCTGAAACGACTTCAGGCAGCCGGCACGGACCTT
>DASRSQ010000835.1:0-2152 GCA_035656475.1 Gemmataceae bacterium
ATCACAACGGAACATCCGAAAATTGGCGTCTGCTGGCGAATCGCGCACGCTGATATAGCAGTTGCCGTTGACCGGGTCGCCATCTCGGCTACGCGCGACGTGGGGTTTAGCAGGCGGCTCGGCAACTCGTTCGGTGAGGGAGGCGGAAGGGTGGGACACGACATCGGTGCGTATCTCGGTGATGCTGACCCAGCGGACCCGCTCGAAGAGCTGGAGGGCTGGCATGAGTTGCCGGGCGTTGCCTACCTTCGGCGGAACTCCTGGGATCCGTTGTGTCACACGCTATACGAGGTGCTGGACGTCGAGGAATTCGCTGGCAGCCATAGCGGCAAAGGGATCGGCCGTTGGTTCGACCGCGACGACCTTGAAATAGGCGTCGCTGAGCTACTCGTGCGGCTCGCGGCGGGTCAGGATGTGCGGCCGGAAATCGACTTCCTGCGGGCGAGCTTGGCCGCCCTGCCCGAGGGGCGGGCGAGTTTGTTCCTGGGGTTCGGGTAGCGAAGGCACGCGCTGCGGTTGCTGTGAAATCCGGCCGAACCACCGGATAAAGCTGACCGGGGTCGCCATTCTGGTTTCGTGTGGCATGAAGGTCTTGCAAGTGGCCCCGGCAGCTTATCGGGGCGCGCTGCCTCCGCCGCGACGCCACGGGATGGAACCTGGCAGAGAAGAGACCGCGCAGGGGGGCCAAGGCGCCACGGGAGAGGTCTCATGCCGTCTTTACACGAATCACATTTTAAGAAAGGTACATGCCATGATTGAGATTCTGACAGGGCTTCCCGCCCACACCGTAGGCTTCAAAATGACCGGCAAGCTGCACGACGAGGACTATAAGAAATTCGTCCCGCTGGTCGATGCCGAGATTGCCAAGGACGGGAAAGTGAACGTGCTGGCGGAGTTCCATGACTTTCACGGCTGGGACGCCAGGGCTCTGTGGGACGACATCAAATTCTCCACCACGCACTGCACGAAGATCAAAAAGATCGCACTGGTCGGAGAGAAGACTTGGGAGAAGTGGATGGCCGCAGTCTGCAAACCGTTCACGATGGCGAAGGTTCGGTATTTCGACGCCACGCAAATCGAAGCAGCAAAATCATGGCTGATGGAACAATGACGACGGCGGTTTGGTGCTGGCTCCGCATCCAAGGCAACGTCACGAAAGAGTCATTCGATGATTAGGCATGCTGCACAATTGATGTCGGCTATTATCGTCTTTCTGACGACCGTACCCGCCATCATGGCCCAGGACAAACTCGCCAAAGGCGAGGCCAGGGCCATCGCCGAGGAGGCGTTCATCTATGGCTTCCCGATGGTCATGAACTACGGGGTCATGTACGAGACTTACATCGACAAGTCTTCGTCGCAGTACAAGTGTCCGCTCAATCAGCTTTACAACACGGCCCGGGTGTTCACGCCGAAAGACACCGCCGTTGTCACGCCCAACAGCGATACGCCGTACTCCTTCTTCTGCGCCGACCTTCGGGCCGAGCCGGTGGTGTTCACGGTGCCAATGATCGAGAAGGGGCGCTACTTCTCCGTGCAACTGATCGACTGGTACACCTTCAATTTCGGCTACGTCGGCAGCCGGGCGACTGGCAACGGCGGCGGCAGCTATCTCATCGCCGGCCCGACGTGGAAGGGCGACAAGCCCAAGGGGATCGACAGGGTGTTTCGCTGCGAGACGGAACTTGCCTTCGCCATCTTTCGTACGCAGCTCTTCAACCCAGCCGACATCGAGAACGTGAAGAAGGTGCAGGCCGGATACAAACTGCAAACGCTGTCGGCATTCTCGAAGTCGCCCGCCCCGCCTGCCGCCCCGAAGGTCAAGTGGCCCAAGATTGACAACAAACTTGCCGAGAGCGATCCGTTTGCTTATTTGAATTTTGTCCTGCAATTCTGTCCTCCAATCGGCCCAGCGGAAATCGAGAAGCCGTTGCGAACCCGGTTCGCCCGGATCGGCATCGAGGCGGGCAAGCCGTTCCCGTTCGACAAATTCACGGCGGTGGAGAAGGCCGAGCTGATGATCGGCATGAAGAACGGCCTGGAAAAGATCAAAAAAGCAAGGAACGCTTTTGGCAAGGAGGAGAACGGGTGGCGAGTTACCACCAGTGGCATCGGGGATCGTTCCGTCTACAAAGGCAACTGGACGCTCCGA
>DASRSQ010000836.1:0-3098 GCA_035656475.1 Gemmataceae bacterium
CAAAGCAAGACTCGCGGCGAAATCCAGCGAGCCCTAAACATCCGGCCGTCCGCGCTTCGTACGCACTACGACCGCGCACGACTTCGTTTGCAGGCACGTGACACGATGGAAATGGCGATGCGAATCTTTGAGACATACCGCAGGATTTTCGGGTGAGGAGGAATCACTGTCGGCTGAAATAGCGACACCCATTAAGCGACACTCAATTAGCGACTCGAAGAATTGGCGACCGTCAATTACTCTTTCCTCGCAGACATGGAAATATGCCGACGGCATGGATCGCCGGGTGACCTCCTGAGGCCATGGAGACGCTTCGCAATCGTTCATCAGGGAAAAGGGTGTGGGCAAGGCTCGCGGAAATTCAAAATCCAACGGCGTCTACGCCCCGGCGATTTTCAGCCCTGAAGAATGGCGCGAGTTGATCGATGCCTGCGGATTGTCGCCAAGGCAAGCCGAGATTGTTGGCCTGCTTATGCAAAGCTGGCCGTGCCGGGAGATCATTTCCACGCTGGGCATCAGTGAATCGACATTCAGGACGCAGCTTGACCGGGCGAAGGTCCGGCTCGCAGCCCGCGACCGTGTGGAATTGATTTACCGCGTGTTTTGGAGATTCCGCGAAGAAGTTGAGCCCAAGCGGCACCCTTGGTGTCACCGCGACTCCAGGTAGCCACCACCCTAGCCCAACATTGCTAATGAGCCTTGACTGATATGCCGCTGCGTACTCCTCGGTACGCCTCCTCCGGCTCTTAGCCATTTTTACGCGGACCCAATGAACACCATTTTCTCAATGAGGCACCCATGCGCGCAAACTCCTTTCTCTATCGCACAGCAACAATGATTGTCGTCTTCTCGGCTCTACCTGGCGTCACCCATGCCGGCATCACCGGCTTTGGCGACTTTTCCAACTTCACGATCAATAAGAGCCCGCTGGACTCCGGCCCCTCGCCGAATATCTTTCCCAACAAGATCGAACTCACCGACAGCGCTGGCTCAGAAACCAGGAGCATCTTCTACAACGTGCCGCAGGACATCTCCACGTTCTCGGCATCGTTCACATATCAGGCTACCGGCGGAGCGGCGGCTTCCGCCGAGGGAGCGACGTTCTGCTTGCAGAAGACCTCGCAAGGTGCCCACGCCGTTGACATCAGCCTATCCGGCTTCGGGTTCAACGGCCTCGTGCCATCGGATTTCCCGAATCGAAGTGCCGGACTTTCGCTCGAACTCTCCAGCCCGAGCGGCACCAGCCTTTACACGCAAGGCAGTGTGACCTTGGGCGGCGCCAATCATACCGCAGCTGTCAATTTGCTGTCGGGCGATCCGATCAATGTCAGCTTGACCTACAACGGCACAATTCTTCACGAGACCTTAACCGACGCCGTCACCAATGCTCAGTCGAGCTTCAGCTACTTGATCAATTTGCCGCAGCTGATGGGTGGCTCCACGGCCTATGTCGGGTTCACGGCTCAGACCCCGGCCGCGATCTTTGGCTTTGTGCCCGAGCAACAGTATTTCTCGGATTTGCAGTTCAACGCCGTGCCCGAGCCATCGACGATCGGTCTTGCCGCGGCTGGCCTGGCGGCGATTGGTTTCTTGGGGCTTCGTCGCCGGATGGGCCGCTAACTGCTCACTTTTATCCTTTTGGGGGACTTCAATGAGAATGATTGCTTTGGCATCGTTCGCTGCCGCATCCTTTGTGATATCGGCAGCGAACATGGCGACGGCGGGCATTGTTGGTTTCGGTGATTTGAGCCAGTTCACCATTAACAAGGCCGATAATGTCAACTCCACGGTATCTCTCGTCGCTCCCGGAACCGTTCAACTGACAAGCCAGGCTTACGAGAATCGCAGTATTTTCTACAACTTCGCTCAGCCGGTCGCCCGGTTCTCAGCATCCTATACCTACCATTACATCGGCGTCCCGGACGCAGGGTTTGTCATCTCGGCTGACCCCTATCAAACGGCCTACACATCCTCGCCGCCTTTATGGAGGTTCTTCGACGTGGCGGCTGTTGGGCTCGACGCTGCAGTTGGCGCAACCGGAACAACAATGTTTCTGGCCACAGGCTCCGGAAACAATGGGGCTACGACCCAAATTCCGTTAAACGCGAACGGCGGAACGGTATTCGTCACTCTGAGCTACGACGGCACGCGCGTCACAGAGACCCTGTCGGATCTAGCCACATCCAAAACCGCGACCATCCGATTTAGTCTCAACCTGCCGCAGCTACTTAATGGACAACCGGGCTACATCGGTTTTGCAGCGATGAATCCAGCACAGTTCAACTCGGTCCAGCAGTTTTCGGATTTTCAGTTTGTGTCGTCTGTGCCGGAGCCGAACTCGGCAGCTTTGCTGGCGCTGGGCATCGCATTGCCGGCTTACTTCCTATCCCGACGAAAGGCAGGGTGATCGCCCTTCGGGCAGTCCCGTCGCAGGACGTGGCGGGACTGCTCCCTATTCCACCTTTATCTCTTCTACGACCGTTGCCAGCCGGGCAGCCTTCCAGTTTGTTGGCTCGTCCATCTCGCGAATCCACGGAACGCGATGGCGGCAAATCGCTGAAAACAGACGGACGTTCGGCCGCAGCTCACTATTGAGGTTGCGGCCCGTGATTTTGACCGTCGTTCCGCTAAAGTGCAGCACGATGCCTTCGGACGGCTCATAGGTGGCACGTGCGAGCCAGGCGTAACCGAATGACTCGATAGTCCCATCTTTCTTGTGCAATTCCAGCATCAGCGCCCGGTCGTGGGTCCCGCGCAGGACACCGAACGCGCCGAGGTCGTCTAGCTCCGCCGGGGCATCCGGCGTGCTTGGGCTCTGCTCACTTGCCGCCAGGAACCTTTTCAATGCACTATCGCTCATGGATCAGCTCCTCCCGCTCGCGAACCGGCTGTTCTTGGCCTCGCGAGCCTCTTTCCTGCAATTCCCGCATTTGCCTAAACGGCACCGAATTGACGAACTCGGTCGCGGTGACACGATCCTCCGATTGCTTTACAGCGTCAAGCAATTCTTCCTTGTCCTCGGTGTAGATAGTCACCTGTTCCGTCCCGCGCGACGTCGAGACGTAGAACTGCTCTTTCGATGAAGCGGCGAAACTCAC
>DASRSQ010000837.1:0-5816 GCA_035656475.1 Gemmataceae bacterium
AGACGGCGATCTTCTTTCACTGCGGCGGCCTCGATTTGTACCCACCTGAGGACCTGGAAACCCCGTGATTTTCCACGCCGAATCGATGCGCCATAGGTGGTTCTTCGGAGAAAATCACCCACAAGAAACCCGGATGAGCCCTTTTTGTTTTTGCGCAAACGTCCAAAATGATGCACGAACCGGTCCCGGCACACCGCCAGTGAGGAGCCGGCTTGCTGGGCCTTGCTGCTGAGGATGTCGGAATCGAACAAGTTCAGGTCGCTCCGCTCGGCAAGCGCTGGGCCGATCTTGGCCAGCATCGCTCGCTTAACCAGCAAACAGAAGCCGCCCAGGCGGTCGGCGTACATCCAGTTGCCTTGCTGTTCCTTGTGACGGCTGGCCGCGAAACGTTCGACGGCGGCGATGTCCAGCATGCTGTCGCGGTCGGTCGGGGCGCCGAAGTCGGCGATGCCGAGGCCCGGATCGGCGCTGCTGCGATAGGCTCTCGACTGCGTCGGTTGCTCTTGTTACAATGTTCGGGGCTGACGCATTCATAAGCCGAACTCGCGTCCGGAAGAAAATCGCCGGTGGTGTGTTTCCGTCGCGGTTACTGCGACGCAAGCCCGAACTGCACCTGGGATTTGGCGATCGTTGCTCGGCAATAGCGTCGGCGTGCGTAGTCAGTACCGAGGGTGGGCCGTTGCAGCCCAAGCCGAGCAACCGCGTCTATTGCCACGGATTGGTACCATGTCGCTAATCTCTGCGCCTGTTCTACTGCAGGTACCAAAGAAATTCACACCGGAGTGGAGACGGGTTTTCGGAACGCTTGTTTCTCCCGTCCATGTTATCCGCTCAGTGTTCGAAGTCGGAAGAAGCCCACAAGGGTTGTGGCTGTCGTTGAATCAGCTTCATACCTTCCGCACCGCCGCCAGTATCGTGGACAATAATGTGCTGCGCGTTCTCGACGAACTCGATGGCGTAGCTCAGAAATCCTGGTTTGCTGGTCGCGACCTGCGAGACCATGCACAGGTTGCACTTGGTCAACTTGGGGACCTTCAGCTCCTGGATCGAATGGCAAACGCCAGCCGACGAGAATCGCTGGTAAGCACGATCCGACGAGAGCTATTCAAGGGAGTCACGCAATTTGATCAGCTTTCTCCGCTAAAGAAACTTCGGAAGGCAATGACTGCGGACAGAGCCATCAAAATCACCTATGTCGCCGACGACGATCTCGGAATCACTCCGTCATTTTTGCGCAGCATTGACACGCTGATCGAATTCGTACTGGAATGCGCCGAGAAACATGGGGGTACTCCCCGGAAGGAAATGGCCCGATTTCACGAGCTTGACACTGCAGTCATTGTCCCGGCCTATGCGACTGGTGTATGTTGCCTTGTTCCGAATCAAACGGGGCTTACTTTCTGCCGTGAACCTGGCGAGCCCGAGCCTTCGGAATTTCTTGGTGCGACGTGCTTGCCTGGTGAGTACAAGGGTGATTTGTTCGTAATTGCGTCCAAGCATTGGCTGCAAGGCATGGCAGTTTTGCGGAAATATGTGGCTGAAAATGTGCACGCCGCGGAAAGGGAGGCATCGCCAATCGCCACCCTTGCATCGTCCCCTGCAGATCAGGAGCATTCGCCGGCGGATGTGGCGAAATCGCCATCTGCGGACAAGCGCATGACCAAGTCAATCCGTCGGATGCGAAACGCCGACAGGGACGAGTGGATAAGATCTCAGACGGGTAGCGATGCTCAAATCGAAAGAAGACTGAAGGCAAAGATCGCCTCGGACTGTTCCGATTGGAAGCCGGTAAAAGCCAACCGAATCGGGCAAATTCGAACCCAGCGTTCACAATCTCCCACAATACTGTGATTTCTTGTGGACATTGTGGCCTTTTTGCCTCCAAATCACTTCCAGCGTTTCCGAACCCCTTCTTTTATCGGCTAGGATCTATCAAGTGATCTCATTCACCGATAAATCCCTTGGCAGAAAGCGACTCTATTCGCTTGGCGAGATCGCCCGCGACGCATGCATACCACTTGCGTGGGTTCGACGATAGTCCGAAATGCATCACGAGCCCGAAATCTGAGAGGTGCCGAATGAGTGATATCCACGAAGCCGCACCGGCTGAACAACCCAATTACACGATCGGCCTCGCAGATCTGATTGCCGAACTGAAACAAATCAAGGAACTGCTCGGTGAGCAATCGTCGGCTGCATTCCGTCGCGGCGCGGCGGCGCGTTTCCTCGGCGTCTCACCAGCTACCCTGGATCGGCTTACAAGTGCGGGCAAGCTCAGATCGGTGCGCGTGTCCGAAGGCAGAGTTGTGTGGAGGCGTGCCGACTTGCAGGCCTATCTCGATCAGCTCTAAGAATCTCACGGCGGCGATGTGCCCATCATGGCCCCGACACGCTTCGGCACCGAATACCAACCAGGCTGATTCTTGCCACTTGCAAGCCAGATAACCAGATACGCAATTCTGGCCATTGCATCGGAATCTTTTGACAGAATCCCTATATGTGACGATGTACGTTCGTTTTCGAAGGAAGGCTGAGCGATGTCGAACATTTTCCGCAAGACCTACACGCTACCAATTCCGGCTGGCGCCGAGCTGGTGACCGTAAAGGGCGTGCCTTCCGCGCGATTCAAACGCAAGGGCAAGACGATGACAGCGCCGCTAACGGCGGCCGGGGATCGGGTGCGCGTCGAGTCGCCGTACTACTACGGCACCGTCGACGGCAAGCCGGTGCGGCTGTTCACGAATGCCGTGGCCAGCCAGCAACGACTGGCGGAATTGGTTCGGAAATCAGAGTTCGAGAGCGTGGGGATCGTTGACCGCTTCGTGGAACATCGCAAGCGTCCCCTGACGGAACATCTCGACGATTTCACGGCATTCCTGAAATCAAGGGGCAACACACCTACCTATGCGGTGAAGACGGCGCAGCGTGTTCGCGCTGTCATTGATGGCTGCGGATTTGATCGCCTCGACAGGGTGCAAGCATCCGCCGTCGTGGATTGGCTTGCCGGCCAGCGGAGTGCTGGAAAGTTCAGCATCATGACGAGTAACTACTATCTCCGCGACACGAAGGCGTTCTTCCGATGGTGCGTACGAGATCGCCGAACGGCCGAGAATCCGTTGGCCCATTTGACGCCTCTCAATGCGAATGTAGAGCAGCATCGGGAAAGGCGGACGCTTACGCCAGACGAGTTTTCAGCCCTGATCGAGGCAGCTCGCATGGGGCCTGCGCGTGTCCGCCTGTCTGGGCAAGATCGCATGATGCTGTACTTGGTCGCGGCGTACACCGGCTTTCGGGCCAACGAGTTGGCCAGTGTCACGCCCGAGTCATTCGATTTTGACGCCGCTCCTCCTACGCTGACAGTTCAAGCCACCTACAGCAAGCGACGCCGGACCGACGTGCAGCCCTTGCGGGCCGATCTAGCGCAACTGCTCCGCGATTATCTTCAGAATAAGCCGCGAACCGAATTGGTTTGGCCGGGAAGTTGGTGGCGGGTCGGTGCCGCCATGATTCAGGCTGACATGCAAGCCGCAACCGCCAATTTGCAGGAGTCCGACCAGAACCATCCCGGTATTCCTGCCGTTGACAATGACGGACGCGTCTTTGATTTTCATGGTCTTCGCCACCAATTCATCAGCAACCTTGCCGCGGCGGGCGTACATCCAAAAGTGGCCCAGCTTCTGGCGAGGCATTCGACGATCACGCTGACGATGGACCGTTACACCCACCTGGGCCTCGTTGATCAGACTTCGGCACTCGACAAGCTCCCGGTCTTGCCTGCTCCGGGAAGCAACCAGCCAGAGCTTCTGGGAGCAACCGGAACACGCGGTGCGAGCGCCCGGCGCTTGCCGTTTCCTTGCCGTGAAAATGATTTCGCCAGCGGAAATATGGTGAAGAGTGATGAGCGAAGGACGAACGGGAAGCGAGGCAGGGATTCGGCTCAAACCCTTGCATCCATTGGACATGACACCCGATGCGGACCTATGATGAAGCGTGATGACGCATCTGGGCCGCGTGGCGGAATGGCAGACGCAGGGGACTTAAAATCCTCTTTCCGGCAACGGAAGTATGGGTTCGACTCCCATCGCGGCCACTAGGATTTTTGGCGGTTTCCCCAGGAAATTCCAGGGATTCCGCTTCTTCTGGCCCCTTCCCGTCTTTTACTTTTGCTCGCATCTGGTCGCACGCAATCGCACCATTTTGCACGCCTACTGCGGTTTCTACTGCGGTGTCACTCGCGCATGTTCCCGTTGCTGCGAGTGGCTGCGCCATCATGCTCGACATTCCGCCGATCGCGTCCGGATGCTGGTCTGGTAGCAAGTGCGAATATGCGTCCATTGTGAGCGTAATCGTGCTGTGCCTCATTACAGTCTTGATTACGTTAGGATGCACTCCTTGCAGCGCCAGCCATGAGCCGGTGGTGTGGCGAAGCGAATGGAACTGCAGAACCTCGCCCTCGTGGTTCGAGAACGCCAGGAAGTCACTTTCGTCGCGTTTCGCGCGAGCGTCTGGATCGTGCCTTACCTCATCGAGCCATTGCTGACGCGCGACGGCTAGGTCTTCGCGCAGCATCTCCGCGACGTGATACTCATCGGGCATAGGGAAAACCGGAGTTGCGGGAGTCTTATTCGTGGCGAGAGATCGCAGTTCCGCCGCCAGGTCTGGCTGAATGTACTGTCGAGCTTCCTTGCCGTTCTTGGTATTCTCGCCTCGACAACGTACGTACGGCCTTTCGCCTGTCAGAAATAAATCGGCCTTGGAGACGCTGCGAAGCTCGGCGGAACGTAGTCCGGTCTGAATCGCAGTTGCGTACAACGCGACACGTTCAAGCGGGCTCATGCCGTGACGAGCACCGCTCGCCAGCGTGGCAGAACGAAGGTAAGGCCATTCCGCTGGCGTCAACATTCGGCGACGCAGGCGCCGGTCTTCTTTCACACTTGGACGTTCCACCGTTCTTAGTGGGTCATGTGACAGCTTGCCGTGATCGACAAGCCAGCGCGTGAACGCTTTGCATGCGACGATACGTTTCTGGATCGTCCGGGCCGCCAAGCCGTCGGCCTTCATGGTTGCGATGTAGAGATTCACGCCGTCCGCGGTGATGTCGTTTGGCGTCTCGAACCTCGCGGCTGCGAATACTTCTCGGATCAGGCCAATGGTGCTCAGGACGTGCTTCTCTGTAGGTTGCCGTTTCCGGGCGCGCATCTTCGCTTCGAAGGCTGCCAAGTGAACGCCGATCGGCTTTCCGGCCTCGATCGCCATCGACTCCTGACGGGCATCGATAACGCCCTCGCGGCGAAGCGCCGCCGCGGCGAGCTTCTCGCCGAGGATCCGCTGCGCCGTCCTTTTGGCGAAACGCTTAAGCGGCTACGCAAGGATGCCAACTTGACGCAGACCGCTTTGGCCACGAAGGCCGGCATGACTCGGTCTGCCATTGCCAAATTTGAACTTGGGGAGCGAGAGCCGCTGCTTTCAACCGCACAGCGACTGGCCGAGGCGCTAGGGGTAGATTGCCTGGCATTTCAGGATGAACCGACTCAAGCCGAGACAACAACAAAGCCTAAGCGAAAAAAGGGCGCGACGTGACGGGTGGATCGAGCTTGGTTTGCTGAATCTCCCGCGAGTTTTGCCGGCGACAAGCTCAACTGTCCTGGTTGTGGCCAGCGTCTTCAAATTCCAAAGCCACCCACGGTCGCTCCGACCCCTGCCCCGCCAATAAACAAAACGGTATTGGCGGTCGGAGAGCCAGCGAGCGTCGCCTCATCCGCCCCTCCTTCGCAGACGATGCCAGTAGCCGTCCCCGTCACTTTGCCCGCCGCGGA
>DASRSQ010000838.1:0-3948 GCA_035656475.1 Gemmataceae bacterium
GTATCCACCCATCAGCAAGGGCGACCTGTCCGCCCGCCTCTACGAGGCGGGGCTAAACGGAGGAACTGAATGACACTTTCCGACGAGGAACGCGATCTCATCGCGCTGAACCTGGTCACCGGAATCGGCCCGCGCCTCACCGCCGCGCTGCTCGAACGCTTCGGCTCCGCGTCCGCGGTGTTGCAAGCGTCATCGCACGAACTGCAAGAAATCCCGCACCTGGGCCCAAAAGTCGCCGACGCGCTGACACGTGCCCTTGGCAATCCGAATGTCGCGCGCGAATGCGAGCTGATCGCGAAGCATGGCGTCCATCTGCGCATCCTTGGCCGGCCCGACTATCCGGCCAATCTGGCGACCATCGACGATGTGCCGCGCCTGCTCTTTGTCAAGGGTGCGATCGAAGCACGCGATGAAAACGCCATCGCCATCGTTGGCTCGCGCGCGTGTACGTCCTATGGCAAGCGCCTCGCCGAGCACATGGGGCACGAGCTCGCTCGCGCCGGCTACACCGTCATTAGCGGCCTGGCCCGCGGCATCGATGGCTGCGCCCATCGGGGCGCCTTGAAAGCTCAGGGCCGCACGCTGGCCGTGCTCGCCGGCGGGTTGTCCAAGATTTATCCGCCCGAACATGCGGAGTTGGCAAACGAAGTGGCGGGATCCGGAGCGCTCATCACCGAGTCGTGCATGGAGATGGCGCCGATGGCGGACCTGTTCCCGAAGCGCAATCGCATCATCAGCGGCTTGAGCCGGGCGGTCGTCGTCATCGAGGCGGCGGAGAAATCGGGCGCGCTGATCACGGCCCGCCTGGCAATCGAGCAAGGGCGCGAGGTGTTCGCGATCCCCGGTCAGGTCGATAGCGCAGCCAGCATGGGCACACATCAACTCTTGCGCAAGGGCGCCCGGCTGGTGCGCAATGCCGACGACGTACTCGAGGACCTGCGCGGCCTGGCCCCGCTTGTCGAGGAAAAGGCCGTCGCACCGCAGATGGCGCCGCCGGGATTGGACGAGACGCAGCAGCGCATCTGGGACGCGCTCGCCGAGCGCCGCCTCATCGACGACCTGACGCATCAGCTCGAGATGCCGATCACCGACCTGAGCCGGCATCTGATGACCATGGAACTTAAGAAGGCCGTGCGACGTTTGCCGGGCAACTGGTACGAACGATTCTGATTCTTACACGGTTGGCGCTTGCATTGACACGGCACTCGCCTACAATCGCGGGATTGCTATCTTTTCCGTAATCGCACCCAGCGCCCACCCACCAGGAAATTTCCTCTCCGATGGATGTTTATCATCAACAGCTCGACCCGCTTCACGGTGCATCGCTCTTTGGCATGGAAATCCCGTGGACGGCGCTGTGGTCGACGCTGCTGGCGGCGATTCCCGTCGTGGTGCTTTTCTACCTGCTCGTCCCTCGCCGCTGGCTGGCATCAAAGGCGGGGGCGGCCGGCGCGGCGACCGCCATCGTCATCGCTATCCTCTTCTATCACATGCCCTGGGACAAGGCGCTCTGGTCCTTCGCCTATGGCGTCGGCTTCGGATTGCTTCCCGTTGGCTGGACCATCCTGAATGCGATGTTGCTCTACAACATCACGGTCGAGACCGGCCAGTTCACGATCATTCGCCGTTCGGTCGCCAGTCTCTCGGGCGACGCACGCATCCAGGCGATCCTCATCGGTTTCTCGTTCGGCGCCTTCCTCGAAGGCGCCGCCGGCGGCGGCACACCGGTGGCGATCTGCGGCGCCATCATGGTTGGCCTCGGCTTCAACCCGTTCCTCGCGGCCGTCCTCTGCCTCATCGCCAACACGTCCCCCGTCGCCTACGGCGGGCTCGGCACGCCGATCCTCGTCCTCAGCGGCGTTTCGGAGTTGCCCGGCACCTCGATCAGCACCATGGCGGGGCATCAGTTGCCCATCCTGTCGCTGCTCGTACCGGCGTACATGGTCAAGTGCATGTGCTCCTGGCGGAAGACCTTCGAAATCTGGCCGGCCCTTCTCGTCGCGGGCGCCTCGTTCGCCGGCTTCCAGTTCGTGTTCGCGACCATCCACGAGTATCTGCCCGAGATCGTCCTCTATCCAATGACCGATATCGGCGGCGGCATCTTCTCGCTCGTCGTCACGGCCATCTTCCTCAAGTTCTGGAAGCCGAAAGAGGAATGGCATTTCAACACGCCGACCGAATCTACGCCTACTTCCGAGGCCAAACTCGATCCGAACGATCCGCATGCGGCCGAGGCAATGGCGCTGATGGGAGACGCACCCAAGCCTGCGAGCGAATACGAAACCAAGCCGTTGACCATTGGCAATGTCACGCTCGCCTGGATGCCGTTCATCATCATGTCGATCCTGTTGATGCTGACCGGCATCGTGCGCGAGAAGGAAGGCAAGGGGCCGGTGCTCATTCCCGGCACCAGCATTCAGACCAACTACCTGATCGAAGTGCCGACGCTACATCAACAAGTACAGCGCGATGAGAGACTACGGGCCCAGCCTGACGAAACCGAATCGGCCAAGTTCAACTTCGCCTGGCTGACCGCCCCCGGCAGTGCCGTTTTCCTTTCGGCGGTATTGTCAATGCTGCTCCTGCGCATGTCGGGGACTCAGATCGGCCGCGTGATTGTGCGAACCATCGTGCAGATGAAGATTCCGATCCCGACGATCGCGTTCATGATCGGCCTCAGCTATGTCACGCGCTACGCCGGCATGGACGCATCGCTCGGCGTCGCCTTTGCCAGCACGGGGGCGCTCTATCCATTTTTCGCGCCGATCCTCGGCTGGCTGGGCGTCTTCCTCACCGGCACCGACGCAGGGAGCAACGCTCTCTTCGGCAGCTTGCAGAAAATCACCGCCACGCAGATCTACCAGGCCGGCGCGATCAATCCCGACCTGCTGACCGCGGGGCAGGCACAGGTTCTGATCTGCACGGCGAACTCGACCGGCGGCGTCATGGGCAAGATGATCGACGCCCAGTCGATCTGCGTCGCCACTGCCGCTACGCATCAGCTCGGCAAGGAAGCGGACATCTTCAAGGCCGTCGTCTGGCACAGCATCCTGCTCGCGTCAATCGTCGGCATCATGACGATGCTGCAGGCGTACGTGTATCCGTTCACGTTGATGGTACCCAAGCCTTGAATTTCGTGCCGAATCACGCACGCTGATAAGAGCGAGTAGATGACCACGAGGTCGTGGGCATGTCGATTTGGTAAAAACCACGGGTTTTTAGGCGGTCGGCGGAGTAGATGCCCACCAGACCGGGGGAGAGGGGCACCGCCTTGGAACGTTGTGCAACCGACCTTTACAATTTCACTCTGAGAATCTGCGTATACTGACGCTATCGCGGAGGTGAGCCATGCAACGATTCCTACTGAGTGCCTGCATTCTGACTGTGGCGACTTCCATCGCCAGTGCCGACGCCAATGTCGCGGTCAAGGAACGCAAGGAAGGCGGCATCGTCATCACCCGGCCGACGCTTGAGACACCGTTGCTCGTCTTCAATGCCCCGGCGGACGGCCGGCCCTATCTGCATCCGCTGCTCGCGCCCGATGGCAAAGGCGTCCTCACCGAGTTCAGTCCGGCGCATCACAAGCATCAGACCGGCATCTATGTCGGCTTTCTCAAGGTCAATGGGCGTGATTACTTCCACAATCGCGGCGCCGATCATTTTCGCCGCCAGGCGTTCACGCACAAGATGAGCAGCGAGGGCGTCGTCTGGAATTCTACCTACGAGCTTCTCGATAAGAACAAAGACGTATTGCTGACGGAAACGCAGACCTGGAACTTTCGCGACTTCACCAAAACGTATGTCATCGACCTGACCTGGAGCGCCAGGGCGCACGCCGACGTCACCTTCGACAAGCACGAGTACGGCGGCCTGTTCGTGCGCATGCCGTTCAAGAATCAGCCAGGCGCCGTGGCGATCAACAGCGACGGGAAGAAGAATGGCCAGGCG
>DASRSQ010000839.1:0-5014 GCA_035656475.1 Gemmataceae bacterium
AGGACATTGCCCGAAGTCGATCACATTTCGGTGTTTCCAAAAATTGGCCAAAATCGACTCGCTTATTTGAAGTCTAGTCGAACATTGGTACTCGCTTCCCAGGCCTCCGGCCCGGCATACGCGGACGATGCTAACCTACAACATCTCCAACCCGCGCAACGTGCCGCGTCCGGTCGAAAACTCGTTCGTCTCGACGCCGAGTCGTTGCAACATCGACACGAACAGGTTCGTGAGCGGATAATTGTTCTGCCGATCGAAGGCGAGATGCTGACCATGGCGGAAGCCGCCGCCCGCCAACAGAACCGGGAGATTGGTGTTGGCGTGCGAGTTGGCGCTGCCCATGCAGGTGCCGTAGAGCACCATCGTACGGTCGAGCAGCGTCTGGTCCTGTTCGCGCGTCGTGTGGAGTGATTGGAGGAAGTTGCCGAAGACCTCGAACTGCCCTTCTTCCTTGGCCCGCAGCTCGGCGAGAACCTCGGGGCGGTTGCCGTGGTGCGTGAGATTGTGGATGACGGTGGTGTCGATGAAGAGCGAGATGACGCGCGTCGAATCGGTCTCGAGTGCGAGCTTGATGACGTCGAACATCAGGGCTGACTTGCGGACGAATTCGCGGATGTCATCAATATCGGTCGGCGGCTGCACGTTGACGCGCGGCCGGGGGCGATGTTCCCATTCCTCGAGGTTGTGCAGCCGGCGTTCCAGGTCGCGCACTGACGACAAATACTCGTCGAGGCGCAGCCGATCGGCGGCAGACAGCGTGCGGTTCAGCCGGCGCGACTGGTCGGCGACGAAATCGAGCATGCTACGCTGTTGCCGAAGCTGTTCGACGGTGGCGGCAATCTCGTCGGCCCGGCCTTGCAGGAACAGCCGGCGGAACAGGCGATTCGCGCTGCGCTCGGCCGGAATCGGGGCGCCGGACCGCGTGAAACTCAGCGTCTGGTTGTTCTCGTTCGACATGGCGGCGACGAGCGATGGGAACCGGGTGTTTCCGCCAACGCGCTCGGCGGCGAATTGATCGATCGAGATCCAGTTGCGAAAACCGCCGCGTTCCGGGTGCGGCGTTCCCGTCAGAAAGCACTTTTCGGCCGCGTGTCCGCCGGTCACGCCCGGATGGCTGACGCCGGAAAAGACCGTCATCTTGTCACGGACGCGCGCCAGCTTGTCGAGGTACGGCGTCAGCGTGTAATTGCGGCCCGTCTGCTCCGGAAAGAAGAATTGCGGCAAGATGCCCATGTTCGTCTCGATCGCCACCATGCGGCGCGGCGGCGCGGGACGTTGCTGTGCCGCGGGCAGCAGCGATTCCAGCCAGGGGAGCGCGAGGGCGACGCCGGTGCCGCGCAACAGGGTTCTGCGGGAAATCGGAGAAGGTGCTGGCATCGAAGATATCCTTCGAGAAGGCGGGAGGTTGGCGGAAGGCACGCGTAATTCTAGTCGACGGTTTGCAGGGTGAGAAGTGAATTCTCGGCGATGCCGTAGCCGCAAGCTGCCAGCTTGCAGGCTTGAACCTTCAGCAGCGCATTCACCTCGCGACGCGCGGCGTACGTGTTCGTTATCACTGTCACCCCAAGCCTGCAAGCTGGAAGCTTGCGACTGCGGCATGTCGCTAGCCCAAGCTAACAAGACGCTTGACCCTAAGGCGGACATCTCATTAAATGTGCAGAATACCGAGCTTCCGTAGATTCCCCCGTTTGAATGTCATGGAGACCATTACGGCATGTGGGTTCGATTAAAGCTCGATTTCGGCTGGCGGGACTTCTTTCATGGAGTCACCCGTCTCCTCCTACCTTTTGATCGATCTGTTCTCGCCGATGCGATCACCGAGCGCTGGACACCGAACGCCTTCCCGGTCCTCTCGGTCCGCAGTGGCTTCGATCTCTTCCTTGGCACTGTCGGCTGGCCCGCAGGAAGCGAAATCGTTTGCTCCGCGTTAAATATCCCCGGCATGACAATGATCATGCACCAGCATGGACTCGTGCCCGTCCCGGCTGACCTCGACATCGACCGCCTCGCCCCGAACCTTGAGCTGCTCGAAAAAGCGATCACGCCTCGCACCAAGGCGCTCCTGATCGCCCATCTCTACGGCAACTTCGTCCCGCTCGAACCGATCGTCGACATTGCTCGCCGGCACAATCTCATGGTGATCGAGGATGCCGCCGAGATCTACGATGGCGTCTACACAGGCCATCCCGATGCAGACGTGTCGCTCTTCAGCTTCGGTCCCCTCAAGACGGCGACCGCGCTGGCCGGCGGCATGCTGCGCATCAAGGACCCGCAGCTCCTGGCCGCGGCCAAGGCGAAGCACGCCGAGTGGCCAGTGCAGGGACGCTACGATTATCTCTGCCGGCTGACCAAGTACGGCACGCTGCGCTTCTTCGGCGCCCCCTGGATCTACGGCGTCTCGCGCAAGGCCGCCCGCCTGGCCGTCGGCGATGTCGATGGCCTGATCCAGCACAGCGCGAAGAGCTTCCTCGACGAAAAAGTCATGCACATGCTGCGGCAACAACCGAGCGGCCCGCTGCTCGCCGCCATGGCCCGGCGTCTCGCGAACTTCGATCACGCACGTCTTCAGCAGCGCACCGCCAACGGCAAGCTGCTGACCGAGCTGCTGCGCGGCCAGGTCGCCTGCCCCGCCGCCGAGCTGGAGCCGCACAATTATTGGCTATTCCCGGTGCTGGTGAGCGATCGCGCGAAATCCATCGCGGCGCTCGCGGACGCCGGCTTTGATGCGACGGTGGTGACGAGCATGCGCTCGATCGACGCGCCGGCCGATCGCCCGGAGCTCGCGCCAACGCGCACGGCCGACGCGCTCGAGCACCTGATCCTGGTGCCGAACTGGCCGGGAATTCCCGAAGCGGAACTGCGGCGCATGGCTGACGTGTTGATCGCAGTCGAGCGGCAGGCAAGCCGGGTGGAGGCGCTGAAGGTGACGGTGCAGCCGGCCGAGACGACCTACCCCGAGAATCGCGTGGCCGAGCCGGCGCTCAATGTCGAAAGTGCCGCACCCCGGTGAAGATCATGGCGATGTTGTGCTCGTTGCAGGCGTCGATGGAATCCTGATCGCGCACCGAGCCGCCGGGTTGCACGATGGCGGTGACGCCCGCCGCCGCCGCCATATCGACGTTGTCGCGGAACGGGAAGAACGCGTCGGACGCCAGCACGCTTCCCTTCTCGCGGCCATTGGCCTTCCGCACCGCCATGTGCGTCGAATCGATTCGGCTCATCTGTCCCGCCCCGACGCCGACGATCATGCGTGCCTTGCCCAGCACGATCGCGTTCGATTTGACATGCTTGGCGACTATCCACGTGAACTTCAGGTCCGCGAGTTCCGCCTCGCTCGGCGCCCGCTTCGTCTTCACCTGCGCCTTGGCGCAATCATCCGCCTCCGCATCGCGCGTCTGCACCAGTAGCCCGCCATCGACCCGGCGATAGTCGAGTGCGCGAGCCGGGTCCTTGGTCAGCGGGCCGGTCTTGAGCAGACGCACGCTCGCCTTCCACTTGGGCCGCGTGGTCAGGATCTCGAACGCGGCCTTGCTGTAAGACGGCGCGATCACGCATTCGATGAAACGGTTCGGCTCCGTGATTTGCATGGCCGTCGCTTCGTCGACCTCGCGGTTAAAGCCGAGGATGCCGCCGAAGGCGCTGACGGGGTCCCCTTCGTACGCATGCGCAAACGCCTCGGCGAGCGTGGCGGACGTCGCGGCGCCACAGGGATTGTTGTGCTTGATGACGACGACGGCCGGATCGGGAAATTCTCGTACGAGGTTGAGCGCGCTATCGAGATCGAGGATGTTGTTGTACGACAGTTCCTTGCCATGCAGCACCTCGGCCGACGCGACACAGGCGTGTTTGACGGTTGGCTCGGTGTAGAACATCGCGTGCTGATGCGGGTTCTCGCCGTAGCGCAGCGTCTGCTTCGAGCGGAAGCTCAAGGTCAGCCGTTGCGGCGCCGTGCACGTCTTCTTGGCGAAATAGTCGGCGATGGCGGAGTCATATGAGGCGGTGAGGGCGAACGCCGCACAGGCGAGCCGTTCGCGCGTCGGCAAATCGAGGGCGCCGTGGTTCGCCTTCAGCTCTTTCGCGACATCGTCATACTGGCCCGGATCGGTGACGATGGCGACATCGTGATAGTTCTTGCTGGCCGAGCGCACCATCGACGGGCCGCCGATGTCGATGTTCTCGATGATCTCCTCGTGCGTAACTCCCTCACCCCCCACCCCTCTCCCAGAGGGCGAGGGGAGTCTGGCCACGGTTGCCTCGAACGGATACAGGTTGCACACGACCATGTCGATCGGCACGATCTTGTGTTCCTTGATGGTCGTCTGATGCTCGGGATTGTCGCGGATGTTGAGGATGCCGCCGTGGACGCGAGGGTGCAGCGTCTTGACGCGGCCATCGAGCATTTCGGGGAAGCCAGTGACGTCTGAGATGTCGAGCACCTTCAGGCCGGCGTCGGCGAGCGCCTTGCGGGTGCCGCCGGTGGACACGAATTCGACGCCGAAGCTGGCAAGGACCTTGGCAAAATCAACGAGGCCAGTCTTGTCACTGACGCTCAGCAGGGCTCGACGAATGGTACGCAATGTCATGGCATCCTCATACAGGGACGTTTTTGTTATGATATGAGTCGGACCACGCAAGCACCCGTGGTGCAGGCGGCTCGCCGACGGGCCGCCTGCACCATGGACGATTGCACATCGCATACAACCGGCAGACTCCGCACCGTTTGTGCAAATTGCGCCACCTGCCGGACACTTTGCACGTTCGCATCCGTCGTATTTCCGGTATCATGAGGGCATGGCGCCCGCGCTGCCCTGACATGGAGGATGCATGACACCGTTCATGTCCGCGATCAAGGACTATTACATCGCCAGCACCGCGCTCGTGACCGGCAATGTAACGCTCGGCCCAGGCGTCAATATCTGGTTCAACACCGTCATCCGCGGCGATATTGCGACGATCACCATTGAGCCGCGCGTGAATATTCAGGATGGCTGCATCGTGCACACCGACACCGATG
>DASRSQ010000840.1:0-18742 GCA_035656475.1 Gemmataceae bacterium
GAAGCGGGGCAGTGTCCATTGGATTCGCTCGCCGCATGAAATACGGCCCGCTTCCTCACGGGCGCGGCTCGGAAGCGATGCAGTCCGTATCCATATAAATGCGCTCACCTCAGTGATTCGGCCCTGTTCCTCGCGGGCGCGGCTCGGAATCGATGCGGTCAGCTTCATTGGATGCAGGTTTCGCATCAGACTCAACCCACCGGACGGGAAACTCAGCATGCCCATCTTCGACGCCAAACGAGCCGAGATGCGGGAGGAGTTCTACGCCAAGTTCTTCCTGCTGGGCGGCTGGCTGGGGGCGACCGACACGTACAAGCGTACGATGTGGGCCGCCGTGCCCGATGTCGCGCTGGCGCGGGCGGGCTATGCGCTGACGATGCGCAAGCCGTTGCCGGAGGCGGGAGCGGATCGGCAGTTCATCATGGCCGGGCACGAGACGATGCTCGCGCAGTGGTTTCATCGGCCGCTGCTGCGGTCGGACATCGTGCTGGCGTCGCGCTGGTACGCGGAGCGCTCGGCGACGCGGGCGTTTCCGCAGGCGATGTGGCAACGCATTCTCGACGAGCAGCCCGGCGATGAGATTCGGCTGCCTGTCGACATCTGGGGCTTTCCCGGCGGGCAGACGTTTCTGCCGCAGGTGCCGTGCTTATTTTTCGAAGGGCCGGGGGGCGTCGTTTCGTATCTCGAGCCGGCGATGTGCCGGTATTTCGCGCCAATCCTGTGGGCGACGAAAGGTCGGCTCATGAAACTGGCCACGCCGCGCGACGCGGAGTTCGGATTGCGCTCGGCGCCGTGCGAGGTGCTCAATGTCGCGCTGTTGCTGGCCCGCTACGTCGGCGGCGGCGGACAGCTCACGTCCAACGATACCGCCGAGTTCCTGTTCCCCGATCTCTTCAAGTCGATCGGCACGATCGGCCACGAGATGATGTGTGCCGTGCAAACGTTCGACCGCACGCTCGGCGACGCCGAGTACGAGATGATGGACCGCTTCGTGACCGCGATGGGCAAGGCGTCGCTGTTGTGCGACCTCGTTGATGCCGAATCGGTCGGCCTCGAGAATGCGTTGCGCGTGATCCGGAATCATCCCGAGACCAGCGACGTCGGCATCCGCGTCGATTCGGGCGACATCGCGGGGCAGTGCGTCCTCTATTTCGAGAAGATGCGCGCGGCCGGCATTCCGCCGCGTGTTATCGTGTTCGAGGACGAGCAGACGCCCGACACGATTCGCGCGGTGTACGAGCATTTCCGTAAGGCGACGGGCGAGGAACCAACGATGCTGTTTCCCGGCGCCGGCGGCTACTGGTGGCGGCTGGTCGAGCGCAACACCGTCGCCGCCGCGTTCAAGCGCAGCGCGACAGGCGTCCATCCCAACGTCAAGTTCTCCAACTCGCCCGGCAAGGAATCGCTTGGCGGCTACCTGCGCGTCTTTGGAAAGGACGACGCGCTGATCGTCGCCGACGTGTCGGAGAGCATCGACGCGGAGCCACTGTTCGTGAAACTGGTCGAGCAGGGACGCATCGTTTATCGCGAGTGTTTTCCGGAGCAGGCGGCCCGTGCGGATCGGACATGGGGACGCTTTAAGCGGGTGGACCTTTCGCCGCGGGTGCAGGAGTATCAAACGCGGTTCAATGCGATGCGCGAGCGCGAGGTGGCGGAGGCGAGGCAACGATTGTCAACGGAAGGCCAGGGGTGAGGTACTCCGAATCCCACACGCAACAAGTTAAGGGGAAAACACAGGAACAGGCGAACTTTCGGCTCCCCTCTCCCTCCCGGTACTCCGGGGGGAGGGGGGCTCAGAATCACTTGCGAAATCTATACGCCGCTGCAAGGACTTCCCCCCTCACCCCCTTCCCCTCTCCCCCCGGAGTACCGGGGGGGAGAAAGGTGCCGAAAGTTCAATCCTTCACTTGGTGCGTTGGGGTGAGGCTCGCGAGACGCTCACCCCTGTGCTTGCTGCATCATCCCCTGCAGCGTCTCCGCTGCGGCCCGCGCGAAGGCGGGGTCGTTGATGTGCAGGTCCAGCTCCAGCAGCATCGCTTGCGGGCCCATCCAGTTGCGGATGCTCTGGAACAAGGCGCGATCCGCCTCCGGCCACCAGAACGGCTGCCCCTCGCGATCGATCGCCGACACGCCACGCAGCGGCAGCAGGATCGCGGTCGGGCCGCGCGAGGCGCACGCCTTCTCCGCGATCTCCTTGCCGAGCTTGTCGTTCTCCTCCGGCGTCGTGCGCATCAGCGTCACGTTCGGATTGTGCTGATAAAACTGGCGCTCCGCAAACTTCTCCGGCACCGTATCGCGCGGGCCGAAGTTGACCATGTCAAGCGCGCCCACCGAAATGACCTGCGGCACGCCACGCATCGCCGCAGCAGTCAGGCGGTCCTTGCCGGCCGAGAGGATGCCGCCGACCAGCTCGTCGGCGAGTTCGGTGGTGGTGATGTCGAGCACGCCGGCGATGAGGCCGTCATGGATGAACGATTCCATGGTCATGCCGCCGGTGCCGGTCGCATGGAAGACGAGCACCTCGCAGCCGGCATCCTCGATCAGCTTGCGGGCCGCATCGACGCACGGCGTGGTGACGCCAAACATCGTGGCGGCGACCAACGGCTTGTCCGTTTGCGGCGTTCTCAAATCGCAGCCAAACGTGACCATGCCGGCCATCGCGTTGGCGGCATTCGTCAGCACGACGCGGCTGACGCGATTGATGCCGCTGATGTCGACGACCGAATTCATCATCATGATGTCGCGCACGCCGACGAACGGCTTGACCTGGCCGCTGGCGAGCGTCGAGACCATGAGCTTGGGGATGCCGAAGGGCAGGGCACGCATGGCGGCGGTGGCGATGGTGGTGCCCGCCGACCCGCCGAGGCCGAGGATGCCGTCGACCTTGCCCTGTTGATGCAGGTCGCTGACAAGCTTGGCCGCCCCGCGCGCCGCGAGCTCGACCGCCTTGCCGCGATCATTCGCCTTGACGACGGCTGCGAGCGACGTGCCTGCAGCGGCATAGATTTGTTCGCGAGGAACATCGGGCGCGAAGGCCGGCGGCCCCATCACGCCAGCATCGATCGTCAGCGTCTTGAGGCCGCGCGCGGGGAGCAGGTCGCGCACGAACTGGAATTCGACGCCTTTGGTGTCGAATGTGCCGAGGAGGATGATTGGCATTATTCTCCCGCCACCGTGAAGAAGTCCGCCACTTTGCAGCGAAATTCGGGGAGAGCTTTTAGACCGGCAACTTCCTCGTCCCCTTCAAGGACAATCGGTTGGCGGTTCGGCAGAAAGATGGTGAGCGTTTCTTCTTCAGGATCGAGCAGCCACGCCATGCCGACACCTTTTTCCAGAAACTTGTTGATGCGCTTTTGCATCTTACCTTGGCGATCATTCGGAGACAGAACCTCGACGATCAACTTTGGCAGGCGTTTCGGCCAGCTCGTTTCGAGATCCTTGAATCTTACAATTCCGGAGAAGAGAGCTATATCCGGGCCGTAAACGGTGTCTGGATCACGGCTCAAAACAAGACCGACATTATTCGAACAAACATGTCCTGACTTGACTTGGCGAGTGTATCCGACAAGAAGCGCGGCCGCAACTCCGCATACTACACAATGCAATTCGCCGGGCAGGGCTTCTTCCACCACCTCGCCGTCTTCGAGTTCGAAGTGTCGATCGCGATTCTTGAGGCGGTTGACGAAGTCGTAGAATTCGTCCGCGGTCATCGGCTTGCTGAGCATACTTGCCATGCGCGACACCTCGTTGCTACCGGATCAACGCCATTTTATCGAACGCCTTGGCGATCGAACGATATAAAAACCGAAACCATTGACCGCGAGACCTCGACATGAGCTTTTTCCGCCGCGATGACATCCTACAACGACTGCGCTCCCAGGTCGCGGCCGGCAAGCCGATTGTCGGCGGCGGCGCGGGCACCGGGATCTCCGCGAAATGCGCGGAAGCTGGCGGCATCGATCTGCTCGTCATCTACAACAGCGGCCGCTTTCGCATGGCGGGCCGCGGCTCGCTCGCCGGCATGATGCCCTACGGCGACGCCAACCAGATCGTCATGGACATGGCCCGCGAGGTCCTCCCCGTCCTCAAGCACACTCCGGTTCTCGCGGGCGTCTGCGGCACCGATCCGTTCCGCATCATGAAACTTTTCCTGCGCGACGTCATCCATGCAGGCTTCTCCGGCGTCCAGAATTTTCCGACCGTTGGCCTCTACGACGGCACGTTTCGCCAGGGCCTCGAAGAGACCGGCATGGGCTTCGGCCTCGAGGTCGACATGATCCGCCTGGCCCGCGAGATGGGCCTGCTCACGACGCCATACGCGTTCAACCCGGACGAGGCGACCGCGATGGCTCGTGCCGGCGCCGACATTTTGATCCCGCACATGGGCTTGACGACCAAGGGGACCATCGGCGCTCAAACCGCGATGACGCTCGATCAGGCCGCCAAGAGCGTGCAGGCGATGCATGACGCCGCCAAGAAAGTGAATAAGGATATTCTCGTGCTATGCCACGGCGGCCCGATTTCGGAACCCGAGGACGCGCAGTACGTTCTCGATCACACCGAGGGGGTCGTCGGGTTCTACGGCGCGTCGAGCGTCGAGCGGTTGCCGACGGAGATCGCGATCACCAATTGCGTGAAGAAGTTCAAGGGGTTGAAGTTTTGAGCGGCGCCGACTGCCGATGACCGTCCCGTCCGATTGGCAGAACCCAATAACCGTAGCGCCCGGCAATATTTAGACAGACGTCGACCCGCAGCAGTTGTTGCCGAGTCGGGCAGATCTGTCTGACATTCGGCTCGCCACGCAGCATGGACTGCCAAACGCTAAAATAGAGCGGAGCACTCCGATTGAAGTAACGCCCGATGGAGTAGTCTGGGACGGCCATCACGCGGTCCGTGCTGCGGCGGAAAAAGGCCTCGCGGTGACGGTGAAGGTGGTCAATATTCGTGTGGCTCCCAAAGCGTTGTTGATCATGAACTTACCAGTGAGTTGACCCATGCAATGTCCAACCGAAATCGCGGAAATCGTCAAAGATATTCTGACCATGGGGCTGCTGCGAATTCGCAATCTCAGGGAGATTCCCAGCTCGCTTGAAGCGGACCATCTGCACAACCTGCCCAACCTTTTGGTCAACTACTCTCTCCGGACCTACTGCACTACTACTGGCATGTCGAGCGCCCGAGCTTTGTTCGCCAGAGCGATCCGGAAAGCGTGGCGCAATTCGACGATCTCTGGAAAAAACTTGAAAAGCACGTCGCTTTCAACAAGAAACAAGCGAAGGCGGGATAGGGCGTAATTACGAATTCGGAGCTATTGATGCAAACATTCTGGCGATACCTGCAAGGCGCATGCGTTCTCGTGCTGGTCGCGGCGGTGCCCGCATGGCTGCTGACCACGTCGCAGGAGTCGCCGCGGCCCAAGCTGGTCGTGCTCGTCGTCTTCGACCAGATGCGTGGCGACTACGTCAAGAAATGGCAGCCGCTCTTCGGCGAAGGCGGCTTCAAACGCCTGCAGACCGAAGGGGCATGGTATTCGAATTGCCATTATCCCTACGCTTACACCCTCACCGCCGCAGGGCACACGTCGCTGGTCACCGGCACGACGCCGTCGGTGCATGGCGTCATTGCCAACGACTGGTACGATCGCGCCGAGGGCGACTCGGTGAGTTCGGTGACGCCGCCGCCAAACAACATCGCCAGGGGAGTCGGGCCGTATCGCCGCAAGGCGGAATCGGTCGGCGATGTGCTGTTGCGCGTCCTGCTCGGCAAAGGCCGGGTCGTGTCGCTGTCGATCAAGGATCGCGCCGCCATCCTGATGGCTGCCCTCCGCGCAAACCTTTGCTATTGGTTCAACTCGCAGACCGGCGACTTCCGCACCTCCGCTTATTACCGTCCCGATCCGCATTCCTGGGTCCTAAAATTCAACAAAGCCCGTCCCGCTGATCAATGGCTCGGCAAGAACTGGGACCGCTTCGACCTGAAGCTCGATTATGTCAAATTCAGCGGCCCCGATGACTTCATCAGCGAAGGCAGCGGCTACCTGCAAGGCCAGACGTTTCCGCATCCCTTCAAGGAAGGAAAGAGCAAGGACAAGGCCAAGAACAAGCAGAATTATTATGACGCAGTCACCTGCTCGCCGATGGGGAACGAGCTGCTGCTCGACTTCGCCAAGGCCGCGATCGTCAACGAGAAGCTCGGGCAATCGGACAAGGTCGATCTCTTGTGCGTGAGCTTTTCGTCGAATGACCTGATCGGCCATTGTTGGGGACCGGACTCGCAGGAAGTGCTCGATGTCACGCTGCGGTCCGACGCGCTGATCAAGAATCTGCTCGATTTCCTCGACGACAAGGTGGGCCAGGGAAACTACTATTTCGCCGTCAGTGCCGATCATGGTGTCTGCCCGTTGCCTGAGTTTGCGGCGAAGTACGAGAAGAAAGTTGCGCAACGGATCGAGCCAGAGTTGTTGACGACGCACGCGGAGAATTTCCTGAACAAGAAGTTTCTGCCCGATGGCGAGAAGGCGCCGTGGCTGGTGCTGCCGAGGAGGGGAAATTCATGGATTTACCTGAATCACGCGACGCTCAAGGAATGGAAATTGAGCACTGAAGAGGTCGAGAAGGCATTGGCGCAGTGGTACAATGAACAGCCTGGGATCGAGCGGGCCGTCACGCGGACGGAAATATTGAAGGCGCGCAGGGACGGGTTGAAGGAGTTGGCGCCGGTGGTTGCCGCGGTCGACAAGTCGTTTCACCCGGATTGTTCGGGCGACGTGATGGTGATCTTGAAGCCGTACCATCTTTTTTCGATGCCGACGCTGTCGAAGAATCCGGACAAGCTGCCGTCCTATCGGACGACGCACGGGACGCCACACCCATACGACACGCATGTGCCGCTGCTGGTGATGGGGCCACGGATCGTGCCGGGCGAACGTGGTGAACGGGTCGCGCCACAATCGATGGCGAGTATTCTGGCGGACGCCCTTGGAGTGCCCCATCCCAAGAATGCGACGTACGGAACGCCGAAGGGGCTGTTCAAGTAAGACGGTGAAAGGAAAAGGCAAAAGGAAATGCGCTTCTCGGCTCCTCGTTCCCAAACTCCGTTTCGCTCCTCGTTCCCAAACTCACATGAAAACAGGCTCGAACGGTATGTTTGCGCATCTGATCGAGCCAGTTTTCATGTGAGTTTGGGAACGAGAGGCGGCGACGAACGGAAATCGGCACTTTTTCCTTTTGCCTTTGCCCTTTTTCCTTGAGCGCAGGTAGAATACGGGTCTGGCGTAAGTGCAAATCGAGCGGGGTTCCATGGACGCGATTGTCGTTCGCTGCAAGATGTGCAAGCATCCGATGAAATTCTCCGCAGAGAAGGCGGGGAAGCGGGCGAAGTGTCCGAAATGCGACGCGATCGTGCTCGTGCAGGCCGAACCCGAGAAGAAGTCCGAACCCGCGCCGGAAAACGGGACTCCCGCGCCGGCTGCCCCGTCCCAATCCGCTTCCTCCTCCATGGACGACGATGGCGATGGCGGCTACGGTGTCTTGCTTGATCCCGAGATGGAGGAGATCAAGCGGAAGCGCGAGGAGGAGGAAGCCGCCAAGGCACGTGCCAAGAAGGATCGCAAGAAGCTCCCCAAGGTCACTCGCAAGATCAAGGCCATCCCCGATGCCGAATCGTGGGAAAAAGTACGTATCGGCATGCTCCTCGTGATGATCGGCGCCTGGATCTGGCTTTTTTGCCATCTCATGCAGGGCTCGTACGTCGTGCTTGGCTCGGTGGAGCTCCCCGAGTTCGCCAACCTGATGGTCCACAACCTGGAAGAGCGCAAAAATCCGGAGTTTCCGGAAATGCATCATGGCTGGGACCTGGACGAGATGGGAATCTATCTGGGCATGATCGCCGGGCGCGACTTTCTCTCCTACGCCTCGGGCTGCGTGGCGACGGCCAGCATCCTCTACATCTTTCAAGCCCTCTTGTGCATGGGAGGCTACGGTCTCTGCATGATGGCGCCGCGCCGCAACGGCATGCTGGGCCAGCTGATTGCGGCCATGGTGCTGGCCTTCTTCAACCTGGTTGTCGTATTCACCTTCAAGCTCCTGCCAGCAATCGGCGCTCACAACTACGTGATGATCTCGTATGTGACCCCCGAGATCCCGATGACCGAGTACAACATGGAACGCATCGTTCCGATCCACGTTCTGTGGAGCGGGGCCCCGTTCTGGGAGAACTTTGTCACGATCATGATGCGCCTCATGCAGTATTTCGAGCCCGCCCTCTTTTGCGTCTTCGTCTGGTCCGCTGGCCTCGTGATCAAGGACAAGACGGTCGAGAACGGCGGCCATGGGCGAGCGCAGCTTTGCCTGGGGGCAATGTTCGTGTTGATCTGCTATCACCTCCTGAGCCTTTGCGGCGCATCGCCGGTGCTCGTGCTGCTCCTGCGCGTCGTCTATGGCCTGTGGTTTTTCTTCTCCGCCGTCTTCATACTGCAATACATCATGCTGCTGATGAAGGCCCGCGCCGTCCTGTACGATAAGATCAACCCGAAGAACGAGCTGGAAGAATAAGGAGTACGGGCGAGGAACCAGGGGTGAGGGGTGAGGGAAATCCCTCCCCAGCCCTGATCCCCTGCCCTCTGATCCCCGATGATTAATCAGGATTTGCTTGAGATTCTGCGTTGTCCGCTCGATCCGAAGAGCCGGCTACGGCTCGAAGGGGATCGGCTGCACTGCGAGCGCTGCGCGCTGCGGTTTGCCATCAAGGACGGATTTCCGGTTCTGGTAGTGGAGGAGGCGGAATTGCCGACGGGGTGCGAGAGTCTCGGTCAACTCCCTTGCCAGCGCGATCCCAAGCCGGCCGAGCCGGCAACGAAATAAGCCCACGATCGTTCGGATCGTGGGCTTGCAAATAGCATGATCAGATCATCGGAACGGAGTATACGGCGGCGGCGTCAGCCCAGGGACCGCTCCCGGCGGAATGCCACCTGGTCCCGGTGGAATGCCATTGCGGTCGCCAGCAAATGGCGCAGCCGGCAGAGGCGGCTGTTGATTCGGTTGCGGCGGAATAAATTGCGAGGAGCCGCCGGGACCGTTCGGCACCAACGGATTGTTCGACATCCCACCGCTCGGCGGCAGGCTCTGCAAGGAGTTGGCGTTGCCTGGCAATCCACCTGCCGGTACCGTCGAGTTGCTGTATGGCAGCGAGGTATTGTTGTTGAACGGCGAATTGTACGGACTGCTTGAATTCGAATTTGGATTGCTCGTCGGCGCGAACGGCGACGGCGGCGTCGGTTTGCTCGCAACCGGGAACTTGTCTTGACCAGCGGTCGAGAAGCCCGGCGAGTTCTGATTACCGGCGAAAGCCGACGGGGCCTTGTTGTTGCTGGAAACCAGGCGACCGTCTCGTTGCGTCCCATTGTTGCAGCCAATTAGCGCGGCGCTGGCCAAGACCAGCACGCTCAGATTCCTCCACTCTGAAAACCCCATGACGGTCTCCTCGTCCCTGAGTTAATGACCGGCTTCGCGTTTCCCCATTCCCTGCGCGGAAGCCGGGCGAGTCCTTTCGCTGACCCAAAACATGGGCGGGACCATAGCCATCGAACTTGCCAGGGTCAAGTCCAACTGCCAGCTGCCGACTGGCTCATCTTTTGCCGACACCAGGGGCATAAATCGCACAGGATTTTTGCACTTCGTCAAATATTCATTGGACTGTGGCACCTTCCGGTTCATATAAAGGCTGCATTCCCAGCCAGTTGGGAGAACGGACAGGAAGTCACCAGGCTGGCATCACGTTTGCTCCTGTCTAGGGCACTGCTTTCTAATCCGCCTGCATTTGGAGTCTCAACGGAGATCGACATGGTTGCAAGAACGGGATCCGAAGCGTTTACGCCTCTCCCCGAGGACGGCATCTTTGAGTTATCACTGATGCTTTCGCGCCGGCAGTTCGACCTGCTCGAACAGCGGGCCCACGCCGAGGGCATGAGCGTCGCTCAGTTTTTGCGTCGGCTCGTCCATGACTCCATTTCGCAGGAACCGGCCAACACTGCGGAGTAAACCGCCGTACCCAAATGACTTACATCAAAACGCCAGCCTTCAAAGGCTGGCGTTTTTTATTGCTCCATGGCGCGTGACGCAAAGTGCGACAATGCGCATGATAATGCGGATGCCAATTGTCGCGAAAGTGCGCAATATTCGCATTGCACATCCATGGGCACTCAAATGCTCGTTCTGTCCCCAGCGCATGCGACGCAATTCATTAGACCGCAACTACCTGAAAACAAGTAACTTACGACTCGAAAATACTGACTTGCATCATTTCCAACCAATTGGCATCCGCATTGCGTTCAGGAGAAACGTGAGAGATTGGAAGCGAGTCCCAGTCTCTTGCGTCAAAGAGCCTGAACCTGCCATTGCAAGTTCCCACCCCGGTACGCACGGGGCAAAGCGGGTAGCGAGTCCCCGCGGTGCCCCGTGCAACCACCTCCAATTGCAATCCTAAACTGGTCAACTCAACGAGTCTCACCTTAGGAAGCACGTGGCAGGAAGGCTCTTTTTTCTTTGGTCCACCGTCCGTGGTCCCTGGCTTTTAGGAGGGTAGAACGGCCAGGCCAGCGCCAGGCCGTTGTAGCCTTGGATCACGGACGATGGGTCATTTATTTCACTTCGATTCGGTTCCCAACCATCGCTGCGTTGGTTTGACCATCAATGCCATCAGGTGCCCATACAATGCGCCGAGCACAAGCGTGCCAGCCAGATGCGCAAGAAACAGGGGAACCATCCTTGGTGGCGCTCGCTCATAGTTGCGGGCCATGCCGACGATAAGCCAGACACACCCTGCGATGGACGCCGAAAGGACTGGGACAAAAATCCGCAGCGATCCCCATTTCGTGTTAGCAGCAAGGCGCCAAAAGGGCGCACAGAAAATGCCGATTACCTTCCCGGAAACGATCAATCCTTCTGCAACGAGATGCGCACCCGCTCGCCGCCGATGATGCGGGCCGATAGGAACGGCTCGCCTTGCTCGTTGTTGAGCCGCAACAGCAGCGTGTTCCAGCCCTTCTCCAGTGCCAGCGGGGCGGCGTCTGACTTCAGCTCCACGCTCTTGCCGTTCAGCCACACCTTGACCTTCTCGGCCGATTGCCATTGCAACTGCACCTGCTGCGGCGCAGCCGCATGGACGTACGCCAGCACGTACGCCGACGCCGGCTCCTTGCCGACGACCGGGCGCAGATCGAAACCCTTGGCCGCCATGTCGGCTTGCAGGTCGCGCCAGTGCAGACGCAATTTGCCCGCGATGACGGCGGCCGTCGGGTCCGCATTCATCTCCGGCGGCTGGACTTTCGTCAGGTCAGCGTCGAACGGGCCGACGGCCCATGCAGTCAAAACCAGGCCGCGCAGTTCCTCCTGCGCCTTGCGGTCGCGCAGGAACGCGACCAGGTCGATGAACTCACCGAAGCTGAGATGTCGCACCACGTCGTCCGGCATCAGCGACTTCTTGGTCGCCGCGACCTCGTCCAGATCGCCGGCGGCGATGTGTACTTCCTTGCCGGTCGCATCCTTGAGGATCAGTTCCTTCGCATTTTGCGAAACCTTCAGGCCGCTGTAGGTCAGGCCTGTCTTGGTGGTCGCGGTGTAAGTCTGATAGCCTTCCTTGATTTCCTTGCTCGGGTCGAGCATCGACTCCATCACCTTTTCAAGCGACAGCGTGTCCCAGACGCGCGTGAGGTCCGGGCCGACGTTGCCGCCGATGCCTTCGAGGCGATGGCACGACATGCAGGCGACCGTCTTGTGATTGAGGTAAAGCTGACGGCCGCGCAGCGGGTCTCCCTGCTTTTGCACCATCGCGCTGACGCGCTTCAACTCGTCCGGCTCCAGCGATACGAGCAAACCGCCCTTGACGACATTCGACAAGAGCTCCGCGACATCGGGGTTCTCCTTGCCCGCGAAACGCCGCAGCGATTCCGACACCTCCGGCAACATCGCCCGCGGCAGCTTCTTGGCAACGAATCGCTGCCCCACGACGCGCGCCCCCTCGACGCTCTGCCCAAGCATGACCACCGCCTCGCGCTGCACCTGCACGTCGGCATCATCCAGTAGGCTCTCCGCAATCTTGCGGGCGGGCCGATAATCGATGCTGCTCAACGCGCGAAGCACCTCGATGCGCAGCGCGGGACTCTTCGCCCTGGCATGAGCCTGCACCGCGTTGAATGCCGAGCGCTCGCTGAGCAGGCCGAGCGTGCGAATCAATGCAAGCTTATCGGCGTCCTCGGTCGCGGCGGCGAGCTGGTCGATCAGGATCGGCGTCGCAGATGTCAGCTTGGCGTCGGCGATCGTGGTCAGCACCGCCTGGCGAGATTTCGGATCCTCGGCCTTCAGCATCGCGATCAGGGTTGCCTTCACTTTTGCCGAATCGACCTTGCCCGAGGATGCGAGCACGTCGAGAGCCGCCAGCTTCATCGAATTGAGCTGCCCTTCCGTGATCTTCTTGGTCGGCGCCTTTGGCAGGTCGTCCAAGAATTTTTCGAGCGGCGCCACGGAAATCGGCGGCTCGACCTGGCAGTACAGATACGTCCGAATAAGCTGCGCCTTCTGTTCCGGCTTCACATGGTAATTCGCCAGCAGGACCGGCAACTTCTCGACGGCCTCGCGCGTCCGCAGCGTCGGATAGATCTCCAGCACCCGATCGAGATCCTTGCCCGCGCCGGAATCGGCCAGCGCGAGCAGCTTCGCGATCCCGTCCTTGCCAGTGAACTCCAGGGCACGCACCAGGCCGTCCCAGAGATAGTCGTCGTTCCCCTTGTCGAATTGCAAGCCATTGACGATGACGTCGGCCGCCAGCGGCGCGTTATTGCGGCCGATCGCGATGTAGATCGCGCGCTTGACCGCCGGGTCCGCTTCGTTGACATTGGCCGACAGTGCATCGTGCACGTCGCCATCCTTCTTGCAATTGAGCGCTAGCGCGTCGGCGGCCAGTCGACGGATGTCGGCAGACGGATCGCGCAGCCGATCGATGAACGGCGTCGCATCGAACGGCTGGATCGATTGCAAGGCGCCAATCGCCGCGATGCGAGTCTGCACCGTCTTTTCATTCGCATTCTTGAGGATTTCGACGAGCTTGTCCTTCTGTTTGTCGCCGCGCCGGACGATCTCTTGCTGGGCACGCAGGCGATCGCTGAAGTTCTCGCTATCGAGCGTCTTGAGCAGGTCTTCGTCCGATTGCTTGGTGATCTTGGCCCAGCTATCGAGGCCGCGCAGCGGCAGGGCGGGCTGCTCCTTGGTGCCAGCCCAGCTCAGGCGATAGATGCGGCCGTGCTTGCCATCACCCCACAGCTTGCCCGCGCCGCCGGAGTCGGTGCGCCAGTCGCAGACGTACATCGCGCCATCGGGTCCGAGCACCATCTGGCACGGCCGGAACAGTGGATCATTCGAGCGCAGGAACTCGAACTCATGCGTGATCTCGAAGCTCGCCCCAGCCGGACTCGGCTGATAGGCGCGGATGACCCGGCGGAAGACATCGGGATAAAGCAGTAGTCCTTTGTACGTATCGGGAAAATACGTATCGTTGTAGATCAGCAGCCCCGCCGGCGAGCCGCGGCCGGTCTTGTGCATGGGGGCGAGCTTGCCGGGGAGTTCGCCGTACACGGCGGAGCGGATAAAATCGGGGATGCAGCATTCGGCGCCGGGGCGAAGCCGCCAGCCAAAGTCAACGCCGTCGGCGATGTGCATGAGCCGGCAGCCGGTCCACTTGGAGCCATCTTCGTTATCGTTGTCGGCATGGAACATGTTGAACTTGTCATCGAAGGCGACATCGCGGTACGGATTGCGATAGCCGACGGAGTAGACGTGCATCTTCGAGCCATCGGGCCGGCAGCGGAAGATCGCGCCGGTGCGGAGGACAGTCGCCCGGCTGCCGTCGCTGCCTTCGACGACGTTATCATTGTCGCCGGAGGTGATGTAGAGCCAGCCGTCGTTGCCGATGGTCAGGCCGGAGACTTGATGGTGGTGCCAGCCGCAGAAGCCGTGGGCGATGATCTGTTCTTTCTTGTCCCAGGTGCCGTCAGGAAGCTGCTTGTGTCGGCGCACGGTCCCCTGGCCGCTGAGGTACATCCAGCCGTCATGGATGAGGATGCTGGACGGCAACTCGGGTTCGAGAACCACTTTGTGCGAGTCATAGACGCCTTTCTTGTTGTTGTAGCCGAGCGTCTTGACACGGTCGCGGATCGGCTTGCGCGCGATGAGGACCTTGCGCTTGCTGCCGTCCTTGTAGGTAAATTCGATGTATTGCTTGGGGGAGCCAAAATCCTTGGTTTCGACCCATTCGAGCACGTACAGCGTGCCATCGGGGCCGAATGTCATGCCGACGGGGTTGATGACATCCGGAGCGTCCGCGACGATTTCGACCTTGATCCCTTCGGGAGCGAAGTAGCCCTTGAGGCGCGGATCGAATTGCCCCTGATCGGCAAGCTTGACCCAGTCCGGCGTCGGCTTGCGCGGCGCTTCCTGGAAGTTGAGATCGAGCTTGCCCTGAGCGCTCGCGAGTCCCGGGAGCAAGGCAAGAAAGGCGGCAGCGATGCATTTTCGCACGAGGGTGACTCCTGACGATTCAAAGATGGACAGGATCAGATTAACCCGATTTCGACGCGGCGGGGAGAGGAAAGTTTCCTGAACCGCCCCTTCTCACGGCGGCGTGGAACATTCGGCTCCCCTCTCCCTCTGGGAGAGGGGTTGGGGGTGAGGGCTGAACCTTCAGCGTCTTGAGTCTTTGCGGTGGGCCGAGAACAGACACGTCCGCGCGCACGTCCGCCCTCACCCCCGGCCCCTCTCCCAGACGGAAAGGGGAGACCGACGCTTCAGCGCCACTGTCTGCACCTCACGAAATATGCTGGTCGCGAATCCCATCACCTTCGAGAATATTCGGACCACCACCCTCCCGGAGAATTGTCGATGCCTGCCAAATATCGTTTCACCTTCGGCCCCTGGAACATCTCAACCGGCCGCGATCCGTTCGGGCCCGAGGTCCGCAAGGAGGTGCAATTCGCCGCCAAGATCCGCGAGTACAAGAAGCTCGGCTTCGATGGCGTCCAGTTCCATGACGACGACGTCGTGCCGGCCGACCTCGATCATGCTCAAACCATGAAGGGCGCTGCCAAGGTCAAGAAGATGCTCGCCGACGAAGGGCTCTTCTGTGAGTTCATCGCCCCGCGTCTGTGGGAGCACGCGAAAACGGTTGACGGGGCCTACACGTCCAACAGCGCCGCGGATCGCAAGTACGCGATCGAGCGTTCCAAACGCGCCATCGACATCGCCAATGCCCTCGATTGCCGGGACATGGTACTCTGGCTGGCGCGCGAGGGCTCCTACATTCGCGAGGCGAAATGCGCGATCACGGCGGTCGGCCGCATCGTCGACGCCGTCAACGCGATGCTCGAGCATGATCCGAAGATCCGCATCCTCGGCGAGATGAAGCCGAACGAACCGATGGACCAGGCGTATTGCCCGACGGTCGGTCATTTCATGGGGCTGGTCTACCGCACGGCCGATCCGGACCGCGTCGGCGTCCTCATCGAGTCGGCCCACTCGATTCTCGCCGGGCTCGATCCGTCCGACGACATGGCGTACGCCCTTTGGCACAAGAAGCTGTGGAGCGTGCACCTCAATGATCAGAACGGCCTGAAATACGACCAGGACAAAACCTTTGGCAGCGTCGACATTCGCCGGGCGTTCAACACCGTGTGGGTGCTCGAGCGTGCCGGCTACAACGGCTGCATCGGCCTCGATGTGAAAGCGATGCGCACCACCAAGCAAGCGGATCAGACGCAGCATCTCGTCAACAGCAAGGCCATCTTCGAACGCATGGTGAAACTGGTGCGCAGCGTGGATACGACCAAGGTCGAAGGCTTCCGCGCCCAGCGCGATTACGAAGGGCTCGAGATGTTTATCATGCAGCATCTGCTGGCGTGATTATCGTGGCGAAGGCCCGATACCTCCGCGTATACTGACGACCATGAAACACTCCATGGTTCGACCCGGCGTTTTGTTGGTCCTCTTCGGGGCCATGGCTTTGGTCCCATCCGCCAGCGCTCAAAAGCCGGCGCCGGAGCCGATCGAGCTGGTCGGCAAGGCGACGAAGTTCCACTTCACGCGCAACTGGGCCAGTTACTACTGGCGTGAAGATTTCAGCTTTCTGCTGAAGGACGAGAAATCGGGCAAGACGTGGCGCATCCTGTCGCGCGAGCCGACGCCGGCCTACGACTGGCGCATGGGCACGACGTTCACCGGCCTCAAGCCCGACTGGTCGAAAGAGCCACGCGTCAAGATCGTCGGCGTCACGGGCGTCGATCGTCTGCCGGCGACGTTCTACGACTTCAAGCTCGATGAGCCGAACATCGCGACGGCGCACCTGGTGTACGTCGAGACGACGCCGGGCAAATGGCAGCTCTACAACGCCAACAACTGGTTCCACAAATGGAGCGAGAAAGCCGATCCCGTCATCCATGCGCACTTTGCCGACAAGCAGGCGCCCTACGACATTTATGGCTTCATCAACGGCCAGTCGGCGCCGTTCTCGAAGAAGTCGCAGGAACTGATCGACAAGCACAAGAGCGCCCGCATGTTCCACGGCCTGATCCGCACTGCCAAGGACCAGAAGTTCGGCTACGAAATCGAGTTGCTGCACCTCGTCGGCCCCGACAAGGGAGGCAACGGCGTGGTGTTTTTCGGCGACCCGCAAACGCTACCGATGCTGGATAAAAAGAAGTGATGCGTCGACCACCTTGTTCCCACGCTCCGCGTGGGAACGAGGAGCCAACACCATCATGCGCTACCTGGCCTTGCCCGCGATCATCGTTCCATTCCTGCTCGTCTCCATCGCCCCCGGCCAACCGGCGAAGCCGCGCTTCATCGATGTCACCGCCGGATCTGGCCTGTTCATCGCACAGAACACCGGTGTCAACGGCACCAATCCGCATGCGGTCGCTATCGAAGACTTCGATGGCGATGGCTTGCCCGACATCATCATTCCCACCTTCGGCAAGCCGCACGTACGCTACTTCAAGAACCTCGGCAAACTCAAGTTCGAGGACGTCACCAAAGGCTCCGGCCTCGAGGCGTTCGAAGGGGACGGCACCGGCGTCGCCGTCGCCGACTTCGATCACGACGGCAAGCTCGATCTCTACATGACCTCGCTGCGCAAAGGCGCGAGCCGACTGTTCAAAGGCAAAGGGGACGGCACGTTTATCGATGTCAGTGCCCAGGCCGGCGTCCTGCTGCAGGCGCCGGCCCGATCGTGTTCCTGGTCCGATATCGACGGCGACGGCTGGGTCGATCTCTTCATCACCAGCCCGACCGGCGATTGCCATCTGTTCAAGAACAATCGCGATGGCACCTTCACCGACAACATCGCCGCGTCCGGCATCGACCTCAAAGGGCGGCATTGCCTGGGCTGCTGCTTCGGCGACATCGATGGCGATGGCCGCGATGATCTCTTCGTCACCTGCTACCAGTCGCAGCCCAGCGCTCTCTTCAAGAACCTTGGCAACGGCAAGTTCAAGGACATCAGCAAGGACGCCCGCATCGATCGCAAGGCATCAAGCGTCGGCTGCGTTCTCGCCGACATCTTCAACACGGGCCGGCTCGATCTCTACGTCTCAACCGATTCCTGGCTCGCCGGCGCCAACTACACCGAAGCTCAGCTTCTCAAGATGAACCACACGGTCCTGCCCAACATCCTCTACGCCAACAATGGCGCTGGCAAATTCGTGCCGGTGGAGTCACCGGTCCTGGCGTCGAAGACGCTTGGGCATGACATCGTCATCGAGGACCTCGACCACGATGGCCTCGTCGATATTTACGTCGGTGTCGATGCGGAATCGGGCAACCAGTGGGCTACCAGCAAAGGCGGCAATCCGCTCTGGACTCGCCCCGGCCTCGGCTGGCGCGAAGTGGCCAAGGACTGGGGCGTCAAGCATGAAGCCAACTGCGTCTGCGTGCCAGCCGTCGATTTCGACAACGACGGCGATCTCGATCTGCTGCTCATCAACTTCTATTCCAACGTCGTCCTCTATCGCAACAACACCGACGACAAGAACTGGCTGCGCGTCAAAGCCGTCGGCACAAAGAGCAATCCCGACGGCATCGGCGCGAAAGTCCGCGTCTATGCCAGGGACAAGCTCGTCGGCTCGCGGCAGATTCAATCCGGCGCCGGCTATTGTCGATCGTCGCCATTGGAGGCGCATTTCGGCCTGGGCAAGACGGCGGACGCCTACCGCGTCGAGGTGCAGTTCAGTGGCAGCAAGACGATCGTGATGCGCGAAAATGTGAAGGCGGGACAGCGCCTGGTCATTCGCGAAGATGCGAAGCGGTGAGCGCTGCTTTTGTGCGCGATAAACAAGAGCCCGGCAACTCTCTCGCGTGCCGGGACCTTCTCAAAGCGGTTGCTTATGCGGCCACTGCCCGCTGACGGCGGCGCCAGCCGTATACGGCCCCACCAGCAATCAGCGCGCCGAAGAGCGAAAGGCTGGCGGGTTCAGGGACCTGATTGGTTGCATTAACGTCCTGAGCCAACACCGAGTACCACGGCGGTGAATAGTTTGAACTCGCGAGATTGATGTTTTTTTTGGCATTAGAGCAGTTAACGTTTTGGTGTGCGGGTTATTTTAGGTAATATTACCGCCTGCAATATGGAGGTTGTTCGCAGGAGGTGACGCATGGAGGCGCTCCCGATTCGTTTTCGTTCGCGCGTGGTCCAAGCGTATGACAAG
>DASRSQ010000841.1:0-7146 GCA_035656475.1 Gemmataceae bacterium
GAACAACGAAGAAGCCGCCTACTGGGTTGCCGCCATCATCGAGATCAGCAAGTACAAGGGCCCCGAGAAGGACATGGCCGGCGGCAAGACGAAGAAGGCGTGGGCCGACTTCTGCAAGTCGACGGGTGAAGCCAGCGCCGCCTTCGCCAAGGCGTCCGCCAGCAAGAACGCCGCCAACATCAAGTCGGCAGCCGACAAGCTGTATTCGACCTGCGTGAATTGCCACAGCAAGTTCAAATGAGCCGACAATCGGGCTCACCATCAAGCGTAAGCGAAGTGAATCTTTGCTTACGCTTCTTTTCTTTCAGGGGGGACCATGTTGAATCGAATGATTGCTGGTCTAGCGGCATCGCTTTTCGTGGCTGGGCTCTCGTTCGCTCAGCCGGATCCGATGATCGAGAAAGCCGTCAACGACGTCGCCGGCGAATTCAAGGCGGGCAAGGAAACCGATGCCCGCAAGAAGGCGGTAGCGGCCGCCAAGAAGATAGCGGAACCTGCCGAACTGATGCGTTTGTTCGGTCCACCGAAAAAGATGGGGCTGGGGCTCGGCGCCAAGCTGATGAATTTACCCAAGGCCAAGGCCGCTGAGGATCTTGGCAACACGACCGCCGCAATGGCCGAACTGACGCGCGCCATGGCTCCGAAGAAAAAAACGCAAGCGTGGATCGCCGAGGCTGACGCCTTGCGGAAAGCCGGCCTCGATCTCGCAAAGGCTGCGGCAAAAAATGACGCCAAGGGAATGAGGGCCGCTGCGGACAAGGCAAATGCGGCGTGTGTCAATTGTCACAGTCAGTTCAAGTAGCTAATGTTTAGCCCCGCCTCGCAGAGGCGGGCGGACGGGATCCACCTTTCGCAAATAATTCAGTCCGCCCGCCTTTGCGAGGCGGGGCTAAAGGGCCTAGCGCTGTGCTGCGCCAAGCAACTCCTTGAAATGCCCTTCCAGATCGCGATTCTTCTGCTTCTGTGCGAGCGCCAAACCTTCCTTTGCGTACTTCGCGGCCGTCGGCCCCTGGCGGGCCGAGAGCATCGTCTCGGCGGCCTTGACGCGGTAATCGAGCTCTGTCGGCACGCGAGCGATCAGGCCGTCGTAGACGCGCTCGGCATCGTCGAACTCGCCACGCTTGGCATGGACCTGGCCGCGACGCAGCTCGTACTCGTTGCGGCGCTTGCCCTCGTTGTTCTTGCAATCGTCGGCCTCGCCCGAATTGACGAGGTCCAGCGCCGAATCAAGATTCGATTGCGCGAACGCATGGCTAATGAGGACCTGATACAGCGGAAAGCGATCGGTGCGCTCCGGATAGGCGGGGCGCTCGACGAGGATGCCGGCGAATTTGCTCGCAAGCTCCGGCGCGCCCAGCTTGGTCGCTGCCTGGAACGCCTGATCGAGATCGGCGGATGCGAGCGAACCGGCGTCGAGGCCAGCGAGCTCCGCGGCGCCAAGCGAGGCAATGTTGGCCGCCCCTGTCGCTGCCGCGGGCGCCGCCTGACCGATGCCGAGCTTGCGCTCGAGCCGCTCGACGTCATAAGGCAGGTTGCTCATCTCGCAGCAATCGCGCAGGAATTGCAAGAGGCCCAGCAGCTTCTTGCGAGGCACTCCCTGCGTCGCTTCGGCCGGCGCGACGTTGCCCAGGCTCCTCAGCGGGCGGTGGATCCATGTTTCTTCGTAGAACTTCTCGTAATGGTCGCGCATGCGGAGGTAGGCGTCCTCCTTGCTCGCTGCGTTCATCGGGATGGACGTGCCTTCATCCATGACCTCGCGGAACTTGGCCGGGCCGCGGATGAACTGGGGCTCGACGATGATGTTGGCAATCTTTTCGCGGATGCGCTCGAAGGCAGCGTCGAGCGGCTCCTTGAGGATGTGCCACATGCGTACGATGTTGGCGATGACCGCGAGGTAGGCGGCGGGCTTCTTGTTCATCTTGGCCTGGGCCTCCGGCGTGAGCGCGGGGCCAGCGGGTTGCAAGATGATCGCGGACAGGACGCCTTCTTCCTCGTTGACCTGGACCCCAGCGAGCAGCTGGTCTTTTTCGAGCTCGGCCAGGACGCCGACGAAGGTGCGCGGATCGCGCAGGCCGAAGGCGATGGTGTGCTCGACAAGGTCCGCCTGGTCTTCCATGCCCTGGCCGAGGAGCAGTACCTCCGCGAGCGCCCAGGCCTGGCCGGCCTGTTTCTCGTCGCTCTCGCGGGTGACATATTCGTTGAGGGCATCGACGGCGGCCTGATTGTTGCCTAGCCAGGCCTGGCAGAGGCCAAGGTTATACCATCCGGCCGGTTCGTTGGCGTCACTCTGCGTCCATTGCTCGAAGACCTTGACCGCATCGGCGAGCTTGCCGGTCGCGGCGGCGCCGAGGGCTGCATCCCAGCCGGCACGGCGATCGGCAGGAGCCGACGTGGGCAACGGTTTGAACGTGTACGCCATCCGGGCACACGCCGGCAGGTTCGGATTGTTCTCGCCGAAGACCGTTTCAATCCCCTTGCGCAGCTCCTCGGCCGACGGATTGAATCGAGATGACAAAAGAGCGGCGGCATGGGCCGCGACCGGATGATTGAGCTTCATCTCGCAATCGAAGATCTCGATGTAGATCTGCGCGAGGATTTCTTTCGCATTTGTATCGTAAAGCTCGGCCGCCTTGCGCAGCAGCATGAGCGAGCCGGCGATTTCGCCTTCGAACTGGCGAAATCGCGACTTTAGGAAGAAGCCGAAGGGATAGTTCGGAAAGAGCTCGAATGCCTTGTCGAGCGCCTTTTCCGCCTCCTCAGGTTTCTCGTTCTGAAAAAGCAAAAGCGCCTTGCGGCCCCATGCCTCGGGATTGTCCGGGTGCTTGGCGATGAGATCATCCATGGCGCGCAGCGCCGCCTCATGCTGGCCGCTCTCGTCCATGGCGTAGATTTGCGCGACTTCTTCGTGGATGGGCTGACAGCACCACTTGAACTTCTTGCCGCTGCCGCACGGACACGGGGCATAGGGATCGTTGAGCATGCTCGTCCTTTGGGTGGGCGCTAGGTGGATCTGCTGGTTAGCATATGAGCCGGCCGATATGAAGTCGCGGGGGGTCAATTGCCGACGTGATGCGTCGATGCCCTGGCCATGCGCCGGGCGATCAGCGTGTCAAGCAGCAACTGGCCGACGTGATAGGACAGCAACGGCAACACCGCATACGGAAACTGTGGCTTGAAGTATTGATCGTACAGCATCAGCGACACCGGCAGCGTTTTCTGGCTGGCGGCAAACGCAATTGCGATCTGCTGGCCCGCGCTGAAGCCGAGCAGGCGGCCCGACCAGATGCCGGCGAACACCGCGAACAGGTGCAGAGCGACTGCCAGGACGACGCTCCACAAGAAGATGACCGGTGCCTCGGAGAGGCCGCCAGCGTGCAGCTTCTCGCCCGCGCTGACGCCCGCCTTGAGCACGATGGCGAGGATGAGGAACTGCGACACCACGCCGAACGCGGTCTTGTGCCGCTGGGCGAAATGGGAGCACGCCGGGATGCGGCGCAATCCTTGCCCGACGATCACCGGCAAGATCAGCGTTGCGACAAGCTTGACCATCATGTCGCCGATGTCCAGTTCGACCTCGGCGCCGGTGAGCCAAAAGAGCAAGGCGGTGGTCAGAAACCAGCTCGTGAAGGTGGTCCCCATGACGGCCAGGAGCGCTGTTGCCTCATCGCCGCCGGCGAGCCGTGTCCACAACACCGCCGAGGACAGCGTGCACGGCACACAAGCGACGAGCACCAGGCCGACGCGCACATCTTCCGGCGCGAGCGTGCCCAGCAGCGACGCGCTGACCGGGACCAGGCCGTAGCTGAGAATGACGGCCCAGAGCGACGCGAACGGCCGCCGCATCTCCGCGACCAGCGACCCGCCCGGCATCGTCCATGCGATGAGGAACAGCGACAGCCCGACCGCGATGTTCGGTTCCCAGTATTGCGTCAGGTACCCGAGCGGCTCGGGCACGACAAACGCCGCCACCAATCCGAGGGCGAGGACAATCAGGAACCAATGCCTGGCGGCAAACGAGCGCATGTTGAGAAGATAGCGATACGTGCGAGCGCAGTCGCTGGCTTGGTCGAGCGGGTGGTTTGCAGTCTCACGTTGCTCGTGGTTTGTAGGTTTTGCTCTTTACAGGTAGATCTGCTAAAACAGATAAATCGGTCCGTGAAGGAGACAGCCATGCAACGCGTGCTCCTGCTGCTTACGCTCGCTTTGACGCCGGCGATGGTTGGCGCCGCGCCCTATCGGCCCCGGCCGGCCAAGTCGGGGGACGATAGCGCTACGCCACGCGTCGTGGTTGACACCAATCACGGCAAATTTGTCATCGAGCTGTACCGAGACAAGGCTCCGATGAGTGTGCAAAATTTCCTGCAATACGTGGACGACCAACATTACGACGGCACCATCGTGCATCGCGTTATCCCGAGCTTTGTCATCCAGGGGGGCGGTTACCGACCCGGCTTTGTTCAAAAGAATACTCGCGATCCAATCAAGAACGAGGCGGCCAACGGCCTGTCCAACGAGCGTGGCACCATCGCCGTTGCACGCATGGTCGATCCCGACAGCGGCACGGCGCAGTTCTACATCAACCTCGCCCATAATGCGCGCCTGGATCATGGCAAAACCAACACGAACCAGGCCGGATACTGCGTCTTCGGCAAAGTCGTCGAAGGTATGGAAGTCATCGACCGCATCGCCCAAGTTGCGACGGGCTCCGCGAACGGGCACGTCAATGTTCCGACGACGGATGTCGTCATTCGCTCGATACGGCGCCTGACGAATTGAATGAATCGAAACCAAGGAGGAACGAGATGAAACGCACTCTGATCGCAACGCTTTTCCTTGTCAGCACGCTGCTGGCTCACCACTCGCCTCTTACCACGAGCTACTGCCTCGCTCAGGATGCCAAGCATCCGCGCGTGGTCATGGACACCAACTACGGCAAAATCACGATTGAGCTCGATGCCGACAAGGCGCCGATCACCGCCAAGAATTTCCTGCAGTACGTCGACGACAAGCACTACGACGGCACGATCTTCCATCGCGTCATTGCCGACTTCATGATTCAAGGCGGCGGGTTCGAGCCCGGCCTGAAGGAGCGGAAGACGCGCAATCCAATCAAGAATGAGGCGAACAACGGCCTGCGCAACGAGCGCGGCACCATTGCCATGGCCCGCACGAAGGACCCCGACAGCGCCACGGGCCAGTTCTTCATCAACACCGTCGACAATGGCCGCAAGCTCGGCCCCGGTGGCGTCGATGCGACGGGATACGCCGTGTTCGGCAGAGTCGTCGCGGGCATGGACGTGGTCGACGCCATTCGCCGGGTCAAGACGGAAGAAGCCGGCGGACATGATGATGTGCCGGTCAAAGATGTGATCATTCGCTCGGTGCGCCGGGTGACGAAATAGGGAGAACGAATGCTGTATTACGATTGCCCAGCCTGCCGCATGCGTTGCGAGACCACCGACGCATTCGCGGGCAAGACGGTGCACTGTCCGCATTGCGGCAAACAGGTGGTGGTGCCGAGCGACGCGATTACGACGGCCCCGCCGCCTCGACCTCGTGCCGCGCCGACTACCATCACCTCGAGTAACGTCGCGGCCAAGGGACAACCGATTCCTCCGCCGACTGAGGGGGAATCGGGCGGCGGGGGCATGCGCAACTTCATCCTCGTCGTCGTCGGCATCATCGTCCTCGCCGGCATCGGCGTCTACATGCTGCCAGGGGACCGGACAGGCGCGGGGAAGGGCAAGGGAAAAGGCATTGAGCCCATCGATGATTTTTCGCCGCCGCCTGCCGTCGTCAAGCAATTCAGCACGACTGGCCCCGTCGTTGTCATGGAAACGTCGATGGGGACGGTGAAGATCCAGCTGGATGAGGAAAACGCCCCCATCAGCAGCGCGAACTTCCTCAAGTATGTCGACGCCAAGCGTTTCGACGGCACCATCTTTCACCGTGTCATCAAAGATTTCATGATCCAAGGGGGCGGCTTCAATCCCGGCATGGAAGGGGAGAAGTCGACCTTTCCTCCCATTCGCCTGGAGGCGAGGAACGGCCTGTCTAATCAGCGTGGCGCCATCGCCATGGCCCGCACGAGTGATCCGAACAGCGCCACTTCGCAGTTCTTCATCAACACCGTCGACAACAGTCGCAAGCTTGGTCCGGGCGGCGTTAGTCCCGACGGCTATGCGGTCTTTGGCCGCGTCATCGACGGAATGGACGTCGTGGACGAGATCCGCAATGTACGCACACACACCTTCAAGGGGCACGAGAACGTGCCGGTTACGGACGTGCTGATCAAGTCGATTCGCCGCGGAGAGCCCAAATAGAGGGGGGAAGACGGAATGCGAAGCTGGATTGCGATGATGCTGGTGGGAAGCCTGGGGATTGCGGCGCTGTCGGCACAGCAGCCTGCGGGCAAGGGACCGATGCTGCCGCCGATCAACCCGGCGACGGCGAAAGCCGACATTGTCATCACCGGACTCGACGGTCCCGGCCTCGCCATCGTCGCCGGCGGCGGCGACTCGGAACTGATTGCCGCCGGTTGCGAGAACGGCACGATCCAGGTTTTCAAGAAAGACACCATCGCCGCGTTCAAGAGCGGCAAGGGCACGCCGGCCATCTGGAAGGGGCATCAAGGTCCGGTGCGCGCCCTCGCCTGGAACGGCGGCCCGGTCCTCGCGTCGGCCGGCGCCGACAAGAAGATCAACTTCTGGAAAGTCGCTGAGGGCAAGGTTGTCGGCGGCGGTCCGCTCGACTTCCGTATCCGCACCATCGCCATGTCACCAGACGGCAAGACGCTCGCCAGCGGAGGCGAAGGCGAAGTCATCCAGCTCTGGGACGTCGCCAGCGGCAAACCGACCGCCAAGCTCGCCGACAAGATGGACTGGACCCTTTGCCTGGCGTTCAGCGCCGACAGCAAGCAGCTCCTGTCGGGCGATTACCAGGGCAAGATCCGCATCTGGGATGTCGCTGGCGCCAAGAAGACGGCGACGCTCGAGCACAAGGCCAAGGCCGATCCCAAGGGCCCGCCGCCTGATCCGATCCCCGTGACCGCGATTACGTTTGCCCCCGACGGAAAGTCCATCGTCATCGGCGCCGACGACGGTCCGATTCACTTCTTGAACCTGCCCGACGGCAAGCTCCTGCGCA
>DASRSQ010000842.1:0-4460 GCA_035656475.1 Gemmataceae bacterium
AGCCGGCATCGAACAGCTTCTTCTGGCGCTTCGCGTCGAGATTGAGCATCGCCGTCGCATCGAGCGGCGCGACGACCAGCGGGACGCCGGAACGAAAGACCGCCTGGGCCGCCTTCACGTCTTGCACGATGTTGTACTCCGCCTGCGGCTTCGACCCTTCGTTGTAGCCGCGGCGAACGGAACCTCCCATGATCACAATTCGCTTGATCATCGGCTTGCAGTCGGGATGCTTCTCGAGCAAGGCGGCAATGTTGCTGAGCGGCCCGATTGCGAGAATCGTCAGTTCGCCGGGATTCGCCTTGAGCTGGCGATAGATGAATTCGTGCGCCGGCAGCGGCGCCGATACGGTTTTTTCCTTGCCGTCCTGCAGCACCTTCTTTTTCTCACTCAGCGGCTTCGGATCGCGAAAGTAGACCGAGGCGTGATTGCCATACTCCACCTGCCAGTAGGGCAACGGCCGTTTTGTCACCTCCGGCAACCCGGCCGCCACCGGGACTCTGGCGCCGATGGCCTCGAGGAACCGACACGTCATCTGGGCACGCTTGTAGGTGTCCTCGCCGACGGTGGTGACACCGCGCAACTCCAGCTCGGGACTTGCGAGTACGGTCGCGAGCGCAAACGTGTCGTCGATGTCATCGCCGATATCGAAATCGAGCAGGATCGGGATCTTCTTCGCGGGCTGTGCGGACGCCGTCGACGTTGTGATTGAGAATGCGAGGCTGACAAGCAACGATAGCGCGATGGTTCGAATCATGGGGTCTCCGCGGCGCAGACCGTTCGCCTGCGCGTTCGGTCGTTCTGTCGTGCCGGCGCCGCCGCTTGCACGGCCGGCGAATGCCCTTGCGATTGGCGTTGGATGATACAATACAAACAGATCGGCACTCGATGTGCAATAAGAATTCAGGACCCTGCCAATGACTCTCGATTTGACCGGCATCGATCAGGCCGTTCCGTTTCCCACGCTGCTCGGCTGGCTCAACTTCTCCGAAGGCAAGCCCGATCCGCGCTTCGCCAAGCAACTTCAGGACGCGTTCGCCTTCTTCGTCGAGCACGGCTCCACGCAGCCCTGGGTTGACCTCCGCAATGTATTGCTCGAGAAGTTGCAATCGTTGCATCAGGCTGGCGGCGCCGCGTTTGCCGATATTACCCAGGCGCAAGGAGCGATCAACCTCGCGTTCACCGATTTCCTTCCCGCCTATCGACAGCATCATAGCGATTTGCTCGCCCATCTGAACGAAGCCGACCTCTGGCAGCCATTCTTCCTCGCTCGCGTCTTTGAGGCGGTGCTGCGGCAACGCGGACCATGGGACGAGCCGACGCGCATTGTTGCGGGCGCGCTCAAGCAACTCAATGACTATGTCGGCCATCGTCCCATCGCCGTTCTCGAAGGGGAGCGCAAAGGCGAGATCTACGAGCACGAGCGCATTCGGCCGATCCCGATCTTCATCCGCGGCGCCGGCGTCGCCTTCGGCAAATATCACGCCCTCGTCGAACGCGCACTCAAGATCCTCGCGGATGTGCCGCATTCGATCAGCGCCGATGCGTACTTCGACCTCGAGCTCCTTGACGAGCTTGCCCTCGATCCACGGGCGTACGACTTCAATCATCCAGCCGACAAGCGGCCCAATCACTGCTTTGGCGAATGGGACCCGCACCTGCTCGACAATCAGGCCCGCTATCGGCGATTCGTGGTGCGGCAACTCCTGCTCGATGGCCTGTGGCGGCGCGCCTACGAATCCAAGGACGGAGATCCTGCCGAGATGCTGTTCGAGTCCGCCGCCGTCCTGGCAGGCACGATTCTGATGGCCTCCGGCGTCAGCGGCTCGGGCCCCCACGCGCACGATTCCACCGTCAGCCTGTCGACGCTGGTGCCACGCATTGCCCGCTATCGCGAATCGTTCTATGCCCATCTCCTGCCCAGTGTTGCAGGGGCCCACGGCAAACGACTTCAGGACGAAGCCAAGCTGCTGAAGCAACCCTTCGGCGGCGTGCGGCAGACCCTTAACCGCTGGCTTGCCGAGCAACGTGCGCTGCAGCTTCAGCAACGCCACCTTGCCCTCCTGTTCGCGGAGATCGGCTACGCCGGCGCTGCCCGCCGGCAAGCGAGCCGCATCAACGTCGCCTCCGTGCGGATGCTCACCGAGATGCAGATGCTGCTGACTACTGGCAATCTCAAAATCGACGCCGGCCGGCTGGATGAGACCGCCAAGCTGCTGGGCGCCGTCGAAGATCTGCTCAAGCGCGCCATCGCCTGCGGCGCCCTCGTCGATCCGTGGAACATCCTCGGCTTCAACGCCCAGTACCCGCGTTTCAATGCCCTCGAAGACAGTGTCCGTGATCCGCGCGTCGATGACCTGATCCACATCGTCGATCAGCTCTTCACGCTTTACGGCCGGCTCCTCAGCGAGGGGGCGGCCTCGGGTACGTTCAAGCCGGACAAGGATCTGGCACGCGAGATGCGCCGCCTCGCTGACTGGTGGGACGCCTTTGCCACGACCACGGTCAGCGACATCGATCACGTGCATGGCAGCGAAGCGACCGAGTCGGCCGAGCATGTCGCGAAGTCGCTGGCGCGCTGGCGCCAGCGCGGGGCTGGCGCAGCCGACCTTGCCTTCTGGCGCGATCAGCTCGATGGTTTCGGCAGCGCCAAGGCCTTCGCCCTGGTCGTCGAGGCGCTCCTGCATCAACTCGATTTCCGCGCCGCGTCGGCCCTGCTCATGACGTGGCTGAGCCGGGCTCACGAGGTCCCGCTCGTCGACGGGGAGCATTCGTTCCACCAACTCGCGCTGCGCTGGATGCTCGGCATTGGCCTGGAGACCGCGAACGAATCGGCCGACCCGCAGCTCTACGCCAGCGCCGTCCGCTTCTTCGACCATCTCGAAGCCAACGCCGACGACTACTGGCAAGTACCCCGCCTTGATGTGCTCGGCACCGGCGGCGATGAGCCGGCGCCCCCGGTCAAGAAAGACGAAGAGGACGAAGAGGAGTCTATCTACAGCGCCGCGTATTCGGACATGACCTACAAGGACAGCACCGACGACAATGTCGAAGGCGAAGTCCTCGATGTCATGCCGCAGAAGGATTTTGACCTCATCCACGAGGCCGAGCGGCTCGACACCCGGTTGCAATTCCTGTCGACGCTGGCCCGGCTCTGGAACATCGCCGCCCGTTGCCTGCGCGAGGCACCGAAGGAGATGCAACCCGCCGTCGAGACCGCAATCGCTTCCTGGCTGCAAACCGCCCGGCAGAGCGAGCGCGACTTGCGCAAATTGCTCGACACCATCCACGAGCATGACATTCCGCGACCCAGCGGCAACTTCGACTCCATGGTCGAATACGATCGCCGACGTTCCACCAAGGAACGCCTGCTGAACCAAGTGATCGCGACCTGTCTCGATTACGCCCTCGCCGTCGGCGCTTTGCGTGGCGTGCATCCGGCCGAAGGCGCAAGTCAGGAAAGCGCGAAATGGCAGCCGCAGGCTGTGCGTCTGGAGCGAGCCCTGATGCACGAGCGGCCCGAGGAGGCGCAGCGGATCCTGCCAGAATTCATCGCCCGCTTTCGGCGGGAACCGCTCCTGTACACGCCGCTCTCACACGCGGGTGATCCCAAGCTGATCCTGCGTGCCAGTCTCGCGCAGATGATGCTGCGCGGCCTGGTCCACAATCTCCCGCGCCAGGGCTTGCTGCGCGAGACCTATCACCTGCTGCGGCTGGCCCGCTCGATGGAGGCGAATCAGACGCTGAGCGGCCCACGCATCACGGAGTACGACCGACTGTTCCAGATCGGCCTGCAAGCGGTCGCCGAAGCGGTCGTGGAAGCTGGGATTACGGAAAACATCGCGCCGGCGCCACTGGTCGAGGCGCTCGAAGCAGTTGTCGAGCCGTTCGCGGTCACCTGGCGCGATCACAGTCAGACGCTACGCGTGGCCACGCTTGAACTGATCACGCAGGATAAAGACTGGCACAAGCTGGTCGATTTCATCAAGAAATATGGCCGCGAGCTATTCCATGCTCGCTTCCTCTCGATGGCGAACCTCCGCGGCATTCTCGCTCGCGGTGTCGGCCCATATCTCGAAGACCTGCAAAAAGAGCCCGATCCGCTGCACCCTCTGCAACTCCTCGACGATCTCGATAGCGCCATTCCGCGCCCCGAAGTCGAACGAACGTTGCAGATCATCCTGCAAACGCTGGTCGAGAATTACGATCATTTGCGCGACTACAACGCCACCACCACGCAATCGGACTACGGTGACAACCTCCATCGCCTGTTTGATTTTCTCCGCCTCAAGTCGAGATATGACCGGGCCGCCTGGCTGTTACGCCCGTTGAACCTGGTCCATGAGGTGCTCGCGCGGCGCGACGGCGTGGCAGCTGCGCTCTGGCGGCAACGCGTCGAAGCCATCACCCGCGAGTCCGCGGACCAGTACCTGCAAGACCTCGCTCGCCTGGAACGAACTCAC